>NZ_DAVZJY010000070.1:0-10240 GCF_052272535.1 Sutterella sp.
CCCGCCGCGCAGGGCGCGGACTTGAATCCCCTCCTTCAGGACCCGGGGATGATTCTTCATCCGCCGCTCCTCTACCTCGGGTACGTGGGCTTCGCGGTTCCCTTCGCCTTCGCGGTGGCGGCGCTCCTCGGCGGTCGGCTCGACGTCGCCTGGGCGCGCTGGATGCGGCCCTGGACCACGGCCTCGTGGGTGCTCCTCACGCTCGGCATCAGCCTCGGCTCCTACTGGAGCTACTACGAATTGGGCTGGGGCGGCTGGTGGGCCTGGGACCCGGTTGAGAATTCGTCCTTCATGCCGTGGCTGACGGGCACGGCGCTCATGCATTCGCTCGCCGTGACGGAAAAGCGGGGCGTCTTCAAGATCTGGACGGTCTTCCTCGCGATCCTCACCTTCGCGCTCTCGCTCCTCGGGACCTTCCTCGTGCGCTCGGGCGTGCTCACGTCGGTGCACGCCTTTGCGTCGGACCCGACGCGCGGCATGTTCATCCTCGTCTTCCTCTGCATCGTGATCGGGGTGTCGTTCCTCCTCTTCGCGTGGCGGGGCGGCCGCGTGGGGTCCGCCGCAGACTTCTCGTGGTGCTCGCGCGAAGCGTTCCTCATGGGGAACAACCTGCTCCTCGTGGTGGGGGCCGGCATCGTGCTCCTCGGGACCCTCTATCCGCTCTTCCTCGACGCCGTCGGGGGCGGGCGCATCACCGTGGGGGCGCCGTACTTCGAAGCGGTCTTCGGCTCCGAAATGCTGCCCCTGGCATTCATTCTCCCGGCGGGCGCGGTCTGTGCCTGGCGCAGCGACGCCTGGGCGAGGCTCGGGCGCCTGCTTCTTCCCGCCTTCACGGCCTCCGTCGTGATCGGAATCGCAGCTCCGCTCCTGATGGGGCGCTGGGACCTTCCGATGGCGGCGGCCGCCTTCCTCGCGGTCTGGATCATCCTCGGGGCCGCCACGGACTTCGTGCGCCGCGCGCGCACGACTCGGGCGCAGGGCCGCGGGATCTTCAGCCAGGGCGCGCCCTGGTGGGGCATGCACTTCGCGCACGTCGGCCTCGCGCTCCTCATCTTCGGCGCGGTCGCGGTCTCGCAGTACCAGGTCGAGCGCAACGTGACGATGAACCCCAAGGACGTCGTGACGGTGCGCGACGTCACCTTCCGCTACAACGGCTGGGTCGAGTACCGCGGTCCCAACTACACCGCGGCGAAGGGCTCGATCTCGATTCTCAACGCTTCTACGGGCGTGGAGATCGCGCTCCTCGAGCCCGAAAAGCGCAACTACGACTCGGTCGAGAGCATGTCGATGACCGAGGCGGCGATCCTGCACCGCGCGCACGAAGACGTCTACGTGTCGCTCGCCACCCCGACGCCCGAGGGCGACGGCTGGGTGGTGCGCGCCTACGTGAAGCCCTTCGTGATCTACATCTGGATCGGCACGCTCTTCATGGCCGCGGGCGGCGTGCTCGCGATGTTCGACCGCCGCCGGCGGCGCCTTTCCCAGCGTGAGGAGGCTCTCTGATGACGACCTCGATCAAGCACTTGGCGGCCCTCTGCTGCGCCGCGGGCCTTGCGGTCTCCCTCTGTGCGCTCCCCGCCGCGCCCGCTGCGGCGGCCGAAGAGGGCGCGGCGCCCGTGAAGATGGGAAGCGTCGCCGCGAGCGAAAAGTCGAAGGCCGCGCAGGCCTTCATGGAGGGGGCGGCGACGCTCTCGCGTCCCGCGCCCGCCGGCATGGGGGACCTTGCGGGACTGAAGTCCACGGAGGCGGCCCCGGCCGAATTCGACCCCAAGGCCAATCCGCGGGTCTATGAAATCAGCCGGCAGCTGCGCTGCCTCGTCTGCGCGAACGAAACCATCGCGGAGTCGAACGCGCAGCTCGCCGTGGATCTGCGCCGCGAGGTGGCCGAGCAGGTGAAGTCCGGAAAGTCGGACGACGCCATCATCGAATTCATGGTGGACCGCTACGGCGACTACGTGCTCTTCAAGCCGCCCTTCAAGGCGAAGACGTGGCTCCTGTGGCTCGGACCCGCGGTGTTTCTCCTCCTCGCTCTCTGGGCGATGACGCGCGTCGTGAGAAGCCGCCGGGCTGCCGCGCAAGTGCGTCGCCGCAACGCCGGCCCCGAGGCGCTCGAGCGGGCCAAGCGGGTACTGCGCGGCGAGCTCGTCTTCGATCGCGGCGAATTCAAGCCCAACCCCAACCTGAAGAACAAGGCGTAATTAGGAGTTGATCATGAAGTATGAAGTGATCTTCTGCGTCTTCGCGATCCTCCTCATGGCCGCCGTGATCGGGCTTTTCGCCTGGCGGCTCTTCTCTGGGAGGAGCGACCCCGCGCGCGAATGGCGCCGCACGGCGGAGAACATCGAGGCGCTGCGCGACGAGTACGACCGCATCCGCGCCGCGCGCGACGCGGGCAGGCTGTCGGAAAAGGAGTTCGCGGAGCGCGAGGAGGAGCTCGCGCTCCGCGTGATCGACGAAACCGCGCCGGAGACGGACGAGAAGCACGAGATGGTCGAGCGCTTCCCGGCCGTGACGGCCGCGGCGGTCGCCGTGATCATTCCGGCGGTCGCGATCGGCGGCTACCTCTGGTACGGCGACTTTTCGGCGCTCGACGAGCGCGCCATCGAGCAGATCCGCACGACCCGGGAGGCCGCGCGGTCCGAAAAGAACATGTCCGAGACCGTCAAGTCGCTCGAAGCCGCGGTGGTGCGCGACAAGGACGACCTCGAGGCGTGGGAGCTCCTCGCCGACCAGTACAACGCCACGGGGAACCTCTCGCAGGCGCAGATCGCCTACGAGAACGTCGTGCGCCTCAATCCTAAGAACGTCAACGCGATGGTCGAGCTCGCCGACATCACGATCGGCCTCGACCCCTCGAAGCTCCGTGAAGCCGAAGCCCTCGCCGAAAAGGCGCTCGCGCTCGACCCCTGGAACCAGAAGGCTCTGATGATCGGCGCCGCGGGCGCCTTCGACCGCGGGGACTACGCATTGGCGGCGGTCTACTTCGCCCGCCTGCGCGGCCAGTTCCCCGAAGGGAGCGAAGGCTGGCGGGCGATCAACGGACAGCTCGACATGACGCTCCACGCCGGCGGCCTCAAGGATGTGCCGCTCGATCCCGTCGGGAGGAAGCCCGAAACCGATATGGCGAAGATGATGAAGATGGGCGGCGGAATGTCCGCCGCGCCCGAGCGCGGAGCGGACGGGACGGACGGCGTGGGGCTGAACCCGCTCGGCCGCTGAAGGGTCGGTCCGTCATCCCGGCATTCCGGCGCTCCCGCTGTTGGGGCGGCCGGAAGCCCCAAGCTTCGGATCAAAAGCCGTCGGAGAGACAGAGGCCTCTCCGGCGGCTTTCGTCTCTAATCGGCTTTTGCCGTGGATTTCTCAAGCGCCCGGATGCGCATCGGGGCGGCGCTGCGGGCCATTTCCCGCAGGCGTCCCGCCGGGGCGTTCGGGGAGCGGCGGCAGGGGCGCCGGAGACCCGTTCGAAATGTCGGCAAAATCAACCAATTCAACCGCAAAGCGTTCTTTTGTCGACAATATTTCAACACGATGGAGCGGGTTGACTCGGTCGAGCCGTCATAGGGTGTTTTGCCTATAAGGCGCCTTATGACACGAAAGAAGGCGCCGATAGACTTAAGCCCCAAGTTTCAATGGGGCGCTTCTGCGCGCCGCAGTCTGCTCTCCCCCAAAGGGGGATCCGGTTCCCAAACGAGCGGACGGCGGGCGGCCGCCCCGACAGACCTCCAGCTTGATCTCAACAGAGGAAATCCATCGTGGCACTTATTGCGAATACTCGACCCGAAGCCGCGCTCGTTCTCGCGGACGGCGCCGTCTTCCAGGGTGAAGCCGTCGGCGCGTCCGGAATGACCGTGGGCGAAGTGGTGTTCAACACCTCCATGACCGGTTATCAGGAGATTCTCACCGACCCGTCCTACACGGGGCAGCTCGTGACGCTCACGTGCGCTCACATCGGCAACGTCGGCTGGAATCCCGAGGACATGGAGAGCCGAAGCATCCACGCGGCCGGGCTGATCGTGAAGGCCTGCACGGATTCGCCGAGCAACTGGCGCGCCCGCGGGTCGCTTCCCGACGCCCTGAAGAAGGCCGGCGTGAAGGCGATCGCCGGGATCGACACCCGCGCGCTCACGATTCATCTGCGCGAGACGGGCGCCCAGCCGGGCGCGGTGATCTGCGCCGAACCCGGAGCCGCCCTCACGGATGCGGACCTCGCCCAAGCGCTTGACGCCGCCAAGAGTTGGGGCTCCATGGCCGGTCAGGACCTCGCGCAGACCGTCACCACGGATGAAGCCTACGAGTGGACCGAGGGGAGCTGGACGCCGACGCACGAAAACGAACCCGCCGGGTTCCGTCAGGCCGCCGCCTTCCCGTACCACGTCGTTGCCTACGACTTCGGCATCAAGACGAACATCCTGCGCCTCATGGCCGACCGCGGCATCCGCGTGACGGTCGTGCCGGCAAAGACCTCGTTCGAGGACGCGATGGCCTTGAACCCCGACGGCATCTTCCTCTCGAACGGCCCGGGCGACCCCGCGCCCTGCACCTACGCGATCGAGGTCGCCAAGAAGGCGATTGCGGCGAAGATCCCGCTCTTCGGCATCTGCCTCGGCCACCAGATCATGGGCCTCGCCGTCGGCGCGAAGACCCTCAAGATGAAGTTCGGTCACCACGGCGCGAACCACCCCGTCGAGAACGTCGAGACGAAGCGCGTCGCCATCACGAGCCAGAACCACGGCTTCGCGGTGGACGCCGCGACCCTTCCTGAAAACGCCCGCGTCACGCACCGCTCGCTCTTTGACGGATCGCTGCAGGGCTTTGAACTCGTCGGCCAGCCCGCGTTCTGCTTCCAGGGCCACCCGGAGGCGAGCCCCGGCCCGCACGACATCGACGTGCTCTTCGCGAAGTTCGCCAAGAGCCTCGCCGAGCACCGCCGCGGCTGAGGGCCCCTCGTGCTCAAGACGGAAGACTGAAAGAAACAAAACACGCGCAAAGACGACAGCAAAATGGCGAAGCGTACAGATATTCAATCCATCCTCATCATCGGCGCGGGTCCGATCATCATCGGCCAGGCCTGCGAATTCGACTACTCGGGCGTTCAGGCGTGCCGCGTGCTGCGTGAAGAGGGCTACCGCACGATCCTCGTCAACTCCAACCCGGCGACGATCATGACGGATCCGCAGACGGCGGACGCGACCTACATCGAACCGATCACCTGGGAGACGGTGGCGCGCATCATCGAGAAGGAGCGCCCGGACGCGATCCTCCCGACGATGGGCGGCCAGACGGCTCTGAACTGCGCGATGGACCTCGCGCACCACGGGATCCTCAAGCGCTACGACGTCGAACTGATCGGCGCCACGCCCGAGGCGATCGACAAGGCCGAGGACCGCGAGCGCTTCAAGAAGATCATGAGCGAGATCGGCCTCGAGTCGGCCCGCTCCGGCGCGGCGCACACCCTCGAGGAGGCCCTCGCGATCCAGAAGACCGTCGGCTTCCCCGCGGTGATCCGCCCGAGCTTTACGCTGGGCGGCTCCGGCGGCGGCATCGCCTACAACATGGAGGAGTTCCTCGCGATCGTCACGCGCGGCCTCGAACTCTCCCCGACGTCCGAGGTGCTCATTGAAGAGTCGCTCCTCGGCTGGAAGGAGTACGAGATGGAGGTGGTCCGCGACAAGGCGGACAACTGCATCATCGTCTGCTCGATCGAAAACCTCGATCCGATGGGCGTGCACACCGGCGACTCGATCACGGTCGCCCCGGCGCAGACCCTCACCGACAAGGAATACCAGGCGATGCGCGACGCCTCGATGGCGGTGCTGCGCGCGATCGGCGTCGACACGGGCGGCTCCAACGTCCAGTTCGCGGTGAATCCCGACACCGGCCGCATGATCGTGATCGAGATGAACCCGCGCGTGTCGCGCTCGTCCGCCCTCGCGTCGAAGGCGACCGGCTTCCCGATCGCCAAGATCGCCGCGAAGCTCGCCGTCGGCTACACGTTGAACGAACTCAAGAACGAGATGACCGGCGGCAAGACGCCCGCCTCGTTCGAGCCCGCGATCGACTACGTCGTCACCAAGGTTCCGCGCTTCGCGTTCGAGAAGTTCCCCGCCGCGAACGACCGCCTCACGACGCAGATGAAGTCCGTGGGCGAAGTGATGGCGATCGGCCGCACCTTCGAGGAGTCCCTCCAGAAGGCGCTGCGCGGTCTTGAGACCGGCAAGTGCGGCCTCGATCCGAAGACCACCGACCGCAACATCATCCTGCGCGAGATCGCCGAACCCGGCCCCGAGCGCATCTTCTACGTCGCCGACGCCTTCCGCACCGGCATGACGATCGACGAGGTCTTCTCGTCGACGAAGATCGACCGCTGGTTCCTGCGTCAGATCAAGGAGCTCGTGGAGGTCGAAGCCTCCATCGCCGGCCACAGCCTCAACGAACTCGACGAGAACGACTTCTGGGCGCTCAAGTCCCGCGGCTTCTCCGACCGCCGCATCGCCGCGCTTCTCACGGACTGCCACGAGAACGAAGTGCGCGAGGCGCGCCGCGTCCTCGGCGTCGAGCCCGTCTACAAGCGCGTGGATACTTGCGCCGCGGAGTTTGCGACCACGACCGCCTACCTCTACTCGACCTATGAACGCAGCCGCATCTCCGAGGCCGCCCCGAGCGACCGCAAGAAGGTGATCGTTCTCGGCGGCGGTCCGAACCGCATCGGCCAGGGCATCGAATTCGACTACTGCTGCGTGCACGCCTCCATGGCGCTCCACGAGGACGGCTGGGAGTCGATCATGGTGAACTGCAACCCGGAGACCGTCTCCACCGACTACGACACCTCCGACCGCCTCTACTTCGAGCCGGTGACGCTCGAGGACGTGCTCGCGATCTGCGAAGTTGAGAAGCCCCAGGGCGTGATCGTGCAGTACGGTGGCCAGACGCCGCTGAAGATCTGCCGCGCGCTCGAAGCCCACGGCGTGCCCATCATCGGCACGACCCCCGACGCGATCGACTGCGCCGAGGACCGCGGCCGGTTCCAGGCATTGATTGAGAAGCTCGGTCTGCGCCAGCCGCCCAACCGCACCGCCTTCACCGAAGAGGAGGCCCTGAAGAAGGCCGAGGAGATCGGCTATCCGCTCGTCGTCCGCCCGAGCTACGTGCTCGGCGGCCGCGCGATGGAGATCGTCCACACGCCCGAACGCCTGATCAAGTACATGCACGAGGCCGTGAAGGTGAGCCCCGAGGAGCCCGTGCTTCTCGACCGCTTCCTTGACGACGCCGTTGAGATGGACGTGGACGCGGTCTGCGACGGCGACGTCGTTGCGGTCGCGGGCGTGATGGAGCACATCGAACAGGCGGGCGTCCATTCGGGCGACTCCGCGTGCTCGCTGCCGCCCTACAGCCTCGCCCCGTCGCTCGTCGCGGAGATCCGCCGCCAGACGCGCGAGATGGCCAAGGCCCTCAAGGTGGTCGGCCTCATGAACGTCCAGTTCGCCGTGAAGAACGCCCACTCGGAGAGCCCCGTGGTCTACGTCCTCGAAGTGAACCCCCGCGCCTCGCGCACGGTTCCCTTCGTCTCGAAGGCGACCGGCCACCAGCTCGCCAAGATCGCCGTGCGCTGCATGGTGGGCGACAAGCTCGCCGACCAGCACCTCACCGTCGAGGAGCTCGAGAAGGCGCCGAAGTACTACTCCGTCAAGGAGGCCGTCTTCCCGTTCGCGAAGTTCCTCGGTGTTGATCCGGTCCTCGGGCCGGAGATGCGCTCCACGGGCGAAGTGATGGGCATCGGCCGCGACTTCGGCGAAGCGCTCCGCAAGAGCCAGCTCGCCGCCGCGTCGAAGCTTCCCTCGGGCGGCATCTGCTTCCTCTCGGTGCGCGACTCCGACAAGCCGAAGGTGGCGATTGCGGCTCACGAGCTCCACCACGCCGGCTTCAAGCTCATCGCCACCGCGGGCACCGCGCACCAGATCCAGGCCGCCGGCATCCCGTGCCGCAGCGTCAACCGCGTTCATGAAGGTCGTCCGAACATCCTCGACCTCATCAAGAACAAGGAGATCCAGCTCGTGATCATGTCGGTCGCCGAACACGAGAACGAACTTGACGACGCCCGCGCGATCCGTCAGACGTGCCTCGCCGAGCAGACGACCTACTACACGACGATGGCGGGCGGCCTCGCCGCGGCCGAAGGCATCCGTCACGGTGAGCTCTCCGAAAAGGTGCGTGATCTGCAGACGCTCCACAAGGGCATCGTCGACTAAGGCCTGAAGGTCTGAGGGTGGTTCCGGCCGGGGCGGCTGTCTGGACGGCCGCTCCGCCTTTTCCCCCCGACGAAGTGCGGCCCGTGGAATCCGTGAGGGTTCTGCGGGCCGCACGCATTTGGAAGATGGTGAAGCACGCCCATCATGTTTTGCAATCTCCCGAAAACGCTTTGACATCCTCTCCGCCTTGAAGGAACGGAGAGGATGTCAAGCTTCAAGGGTCGAGGGCTGACGGTTCTGGATGCAGAAGAAAAGGCCGCATTCCGGGGGAGTGCGGCCTTTCGAACGTCTGCGTCCCGCCGACCAACCCGGACGGGCGTCCGGGGGCGGCGAAAGTACGGCGAAGGTGAGGCGCCTAGGACCAACCCATGGCCTGCAGGACCGTGAGCGCGACGATGGCGACCACAAAGGTCATCAGCGCGAAGGGCATCACGAACTTCAGCCACTGGCCGATGTTGCAGCCCGAGAGCGACATCGCGGCGGCGAGCACGGCCGAGACCGGCGTGACGCAGTTCGTGAGGCCGTCGCCCAACTGGAAGGCGAGGCAGAGCACCTGGCGGGAGATGCCGAGCACGTCCGCCACCGGGATGAAGAGCGGAATGAGCATCGGCACTTTGGCCGGACCCGACGGGATGAGGAAGTTGATGAAGGTCGTGAAGAGGAAGATGCCGCTGGCGACGAGCGAATCGTGCATCCCGCCGATCACGTAGACCGCGGCGTAGGCGATCGTGTGGAGGATCTTGCCGTCGACCAACACCATGCCGATCACCTTCGCGAAGCCGATCATCAGGCAGATGCCGCCCATGGCGGTGGCGCCGGTGATGAAGAGGACGGCGAGGCGGTTGATGTTCATGCGGTTGACGACGCCTACGACGATCACGGCGATCATCGCGAAGGCGAGAAGCTCGGGGAATCCCCAGCCCGACGATGCGGCGCCGTAGGCGTAGACGGCGAACGGCACGAACATGCAGGCGATCGTCACGAGGTTCTCCCAATGGAGCTTCGGCGCCTCCTTGGGCAGGGCGAGCTCTTCGGCGTTGGACTTCTCCATGTAGCCGATGATGCTCTTCGAGGGATCGCGGCTGATCTTGAGGCAGTAGCGGGTCGTGTAGATCACGCAGAGGAGCGTGAGGACGGCCCACACCACGAGGCGGGCGCCGAGGCCCGATACGGGCGCAAGCCCCGCCGTCTCCTGCGCCATCAGGATGATCGCGATCGTCGGGCCCGCGGCCTGGCCGGTGATGTAGGGCAGATAGAACATCCCAAGGGCTGCGAGCTTGTCGAGGCGGAGCTTGCGCGCGAGGACCATGCCGACCGCGACGAAGGCGACCAGCGAATCCTGGCCCGCGAGACCGCCGATCACGGCCATGAGGACCACGACCGCCGGAACGAGCACCGAGATGCTCTTGTCCTGCAGCCGGTGGACGGAGTAGTTGATCACGCCGTTGATCGCGCCCGATTCAATGACGACGTTGATCATGCCGCCCATGATGAAGAGGAGCGCGAAGATGACGCCCTGGCTCGCGACGCCCTGCGTCACCATGATGAGCGCGTCCCAGAGGTTGACGGGGGCGTTTTCAACGTAGTGGAAGGACCCGGCCACCACGAGCTTCGTCTGCGGGTCGACCGCGTATTCGCCCGCCGGGAGCACGTACGTGAGGCCGCAGCAGATGACGATGAGGCCGATGATGAGGACAAGGACGTGCGGGACGGTGAAGCCCGGCTTCTTGGTTTCCGTTTGAGACATGGCTCTTTCTCCGGAAAAAAATCAGTTGAAGGCTTCGCGCGGAAGCGCTTCGAAGAGAGCGCCCGCCGCGGCGTAGATGCGGTGGATGGGGGCGTCGGCGCGCCAGAGCGGCCATGCGTCGGGGAGCGCCTCGCCGCGCACGAAGGCGCCGAAGTCGCGCCCGAGGATGCGGGTGAGCTCCGCCCCCTCGGCATCCGTCAGGCCCGCGAGCATCGGGGCGCGCCAGCTGCGGAAGGTGCCGAAGAGG
>NZ_DAVZJY010000071.1:0-10186 GCF_052272535.1 Sutterella sp.
CGAGCATATTGCGTGCCAGCGGCCGCCAAAACGCCGGAAAAGGCCGCCCGGAAGGGCTTTTTTGAGCGCCCGCAGGCGGCATCGGGCAAAGCCGCTAGACGCGATTGCGCCGCAGTCGGCGCGGGTGCTGCGGCCTCCTCAGAGCTCGACGCCGAGCGCCCGCGCGAGCGCCTCGACGTCGTTCACGATGAGGTCGGGGCGGGCGTCTTCGAGCATCTTCGCCGTCATCGCACCGTAGCTGACGGCGATCGACCGGCACCCCCAGTTCTTCGCCATCAGCACGTCGTGCGTGGTGTCGCCCACCATCACGACCGCTTCGGGCCCGAGGCCGGTGTTGATGCCGATCTGCTCCAGCATCGCCGGATCGGGCTTCGAGGGGTTCTCCTCAGCGGTCTGCGTGTCGTAGAAATAGGGCCCGAGCCCGGTCTGCTCGAGCACGCGGTTGAGCCCGCGGCGACTCTTGCCCGTCGCCACCGCGAGGAGCGTCCCGCGGTCGTGAAGCGCCTTGATCAAATCCGTGATGCCGGGGAAAAGGTGAACCTTGAGCTCCTCGGGGCGGTAGCGCTCCGTGTAGTAGGCGCCGAAGGCCTGGAACTCCTCGGGCGGGCAGGTGGGGGCGACGATGCGGATGGCGTCGCGCCAGCCGAGCCCGATCACGGACTTCGCCTTCGTGGTCGAGGGGACGGGGAGCCCAAGCTTCTCGCAGGCGTACTGGATCGAGAGCGCGATCGCGGCGGTGGTGTCGAGCACCGTGCCGTCCCAGTCGAAGACGACGCAGCGGGCGGATCCGAAGGATTGATCAACGGCCATTCTTCTTCTCCTCAAGCGCCCGCAGGACGGCTTCGAGCTCGTCGGTGAGGGGCGCGGTGATGTCGAGCGGTTCGTTCGTCACGGGGTGGGTGAACTTCAAGTGCCAGGCGTGGAGGAACATCCTCCGCAGGGGCGCCCCGAGGAGCCCCTTCGCGAGCTCGCGGTTGAAGGCGAAGTCGCCGTACTTGTCGTCGCCCGCAAGGGGAAAGCCCTGCGAGAGCGCGTGCACGCGGATCTGGTGCGTGCGGCCGGTCTTCAGCTCGGCGTCAAGAAGCGTAACGCTTCCGAAGCGCTCGAGCACCGTGAAGATCGTGTGCGCGGACATGCCTTCGGGCGAGACGCGCACGCGCCGCTCGCCCGAAGGGAGCAGATAGCGCTCGAGCGGGAGCTTCACGTGCTGACGCTCGTTCACCCAGTCGCCCTTCACGAGAAGCTTGTAGTGCTTCTCAACGCCCCCCTCCTTCATGAGGTCGTGCATGCGCACGAGCGCCTTGCGGGTCTTGGCGATCACGATCGCGCCCGAGGTCTCCTTGTCGAGCCTGTGGCAGAGCTCGAGGAAGGGCTCCTCGGGGCGCGTCGCGCGCAGCCGCTCGATGAGCCCGTGCGAGATCCCCGAGCCCCCGTGGGCGGCGATGCCGGCGGGCTTGAGCACCACGAGGAGATGGCGGTCTTCATGGAGCACCGGAAGCTGCCCCTCGACCAAAGGGGCGGCGGGGGCGTCGCCCGCCTTCCTTTCAGCGACGCGCATCGGCGGGATGCGCACGACGTCGCCCAACGCGAGCTTCGTTTCGGCTTTGGCGCGCCGGCGCGAAACGCGCACCTCGCCCGCGCGGATCACGCGGTAGACGTGGCCCTTGGGCACGCCGCGGGCGAGCCGGAAGAGAAAGTTGTCGAGGCGCTGGCCGTCCGCGTCCTCCCCGATCCTCACGTAGGTCACGCAGTCCTGGGGGAGCGCGCGCAGGGACGCCGAGGGAACGGATGCAATTTCAGGCTGAGGATTTTGCGTCATGGGACTTGGACTTATAATGGCGTACTGCCGCAGGCTGAACGCGGCCGGTTCCGTTCCTGAACGAACGGAGCACGGGCGCGGCGGACGGGCAGCATGAGGCGGGAGGGACGGACCCTCTGCGCGGCCGGGCGCGGTCCTTCGTCGGACTTCGTCCCGAAGAGCCGCAGGAGGCGCCATTTTCTCACGCCCGAAGAAGGATTTGTTCCGGTTCCGCGCCGCCCGAGGCGCGCCGCCCGGTCCCCGCGGACTTTCGTCCGCGCTTGGGGCGGGCGGCACCAGTGCGCTCGGGAGGGTCGGGGAGCCGGAACGGAAACAAGGTTTTTTCACTGGCGGCGCAGGCCGCCGGCGCGGCGCGCGCTCCCCCGACGGGGGATGCTCGAGCGCCCGACGCCGGGGGCATGCGGCGCCGAAGGCTCAGGCGGCGGCCGCACGGGCGGCGCGGGAAGGATCCCGCGGCGGACGGTCGGCGGCGGTCTGATGCCGCAACAGGCAAAGAGTTTTTCGTTCGCCGTCTGCTTCATTCCCAAGCCGCGTCCCCGACGCTCCCCGCCCGCGGGAGAGCGCCCGGATGCTGTGGGAGCTGCTCCCCGTTCTCGAGGAGATGAAGTTGCACGGGCGTCCGGGCGAACTCGGGGCCCACGCCCTCCCCTCAGGCGGGAGGCGCGGCGGAACGTCCCCGGGAGCCGCTCCAGGACCCCCGCTGCGCGCCCGGAAGGTTCTTCGGCCCCCTCCGCGCCCCCCGGCGTACGGAGGCTTCGCTCCACGGGTTTTTCCTCGAGAGCTCCCGGCGCGTCCGCACCAATATGGGTTCATCCCGGCCGGACGCCACAGCGGTCGAGCTCGCCCGCGGACAGTCTGCGAAGCCCTCCTTCGGGGAGACGGCGCCGGGGCGTCCGCAGGAACCCGAAACATCAGGGGCGTGCATGCGCCGGGCTCTTCAAGAGCGTCCACTCCCCGTCGGAGCGACTCCGCCGCGGCTTCTCCGCATGAGGAGGCGCGGCCCCGCAGCATCCGCATTCGGCGCGTCCCGTTTGAGCAGCCTCTCCCCCTGAAGGACCTGAAGGAGCCCTCCCGCACCTGCGGAGCCCCTTCCGGCCGTGCGCGCCGGAGCCCGGACCGCGGCGAGGATGAATGAGCAGCCGGAGGACAACCGGCAGCGATGCCGGCCGCTTGTGAGGGATTGAGCCCTCCGCGCGGAGGCCTTGAGCAGCTTTCCTCTAAGTGCTCGACCTCCCTCAATCGCGGAGCCGTGACTCTCCCCAGAGCGAACGGGACCGACGCGCCTTCTTGAAGGGCGCGGCGTCGCGGGCGCGACACATCGGCCGGCTTCTCGGCGGCGCGGCCGCGGCCCTCCGCGATGAGGGCGGCGACGCGGGCGGACGCAGCGTTCTTCGGGATGCTCCGCCTTCCTTCGGGCACATTCTTTTCATTTGAGAATGCGTCTCTGCGCAAGGAACCGCATCAAAACGCTCGAAGCGCCGGCTTCTCCAAAGCCTCTGCGTGCGGCACGCCTCTCGTCCGCGGCCTTCAACAGGACGGGAAGGAGCACCACCCAAATGAAGCGCATGCTTTTCAATGCCACGCACCCCGAGGAAACGCGCGTCGGCATCGTCGATGGTCAGAAGCTGATCGACATCGACATTGAGACCGCGGGCCGCGAGGCGCGCAAGTCCAACATCTACAAGGGCGTCGTCACCCGCATCGAGCCCTCGCTCGAAGCGTGCTTCGTCGACTACGGCGAGGAGCGCCACGGGTTCCTGCCCTTCAAGGAAATCTCGCGCTCCTACTTCGCCGAGGGCGTCGACGTCCGCATGGCGACCATCAAGGAGGCGATCCGCGAGGGCCAGGAGCTCATCGTCCAGGTCGAGAAGGAGGAGCGCGGCAACAAGGGCGCCGCCCTCACGACCTTCATCAGCCTCGCGGGCCGCTACCTCGTTCTGATGCCGAACAACCCCCGCGCGGGCGGCGTTTCCCGCCGCATCGAGGGTGAGGAGCGTCAGGAGCTTCGCGAAGCGATGGACAAGCTCGAGCTCCCCTCGGGCATGTCCACGATCGCCCGCACCGCCGGCATCGGCCGCACGACCGAGGAGCTGCAGTGGGACCTCAACTACCTCCTGAAACTCTGGGAGGCGATCGCCGACGCCGCGCGTGCGCAGTACGACCACGTGGTCGAGGTGAACGGCCAGAAGAACCACAAGGTGAACGACCAGCCGACGATGAACGGTCGCGCCGGCAAGCGCCTCAATCCGGCGCCCTTCCTCATCGTTGAGGAATCCAACCTCGTCGTGCGCGCGATCCGCGACTACTTCCAGCCCGAGATCGGCGAGATCCTCGTCGACACCGACGAGATCTACGAGCAGGCCCGCCAGTTCATGGCGCACGTGATGCCCGACATGGTGGACCGCGTCAAGCGCTACCGCGACGACATCCCGCTCTTCACGCGCTTCCAGATCGAGCAGCAGATCGAGTCGGCCTACTCCCGCACGGTTCCGCTTCCCTCGGGCGGCGCGATCGTGATCGACCACACGGAGGCGCTCGTCGCGATCGACGTCAACTCTGCGCGCGCCACCCGCGGCGCCGACATCGAGGACACGGCCTTCCGCACCAACTGCGAAGCCGCCGATGAAGTGGCCCGCCAGATGCGTCTGCGCGACTTGGGCGGCCTCATCGTGATCGACTTCATCGACATGGCCGAGCCCAAGAACCAGCGCGCCGTCGAGCAGCGCCTCAAGGACGCGATCCGCTACGACCGCGCCCGCGTGCAGGTCGCCAAGATCAGCCGCTTCGGCCTGATGGAGCTCTCGCGCCAGCGCCTGCGCCCCTCGCTCTCCGAAGGCAACCACATCACCTGCCCGCGCTGCAACGGCGTCGGCGTCATCCGCGACACCGAGTCCTCGGCCATCCAGGTCCTGCGCATCCTCCAAGAAGAGGCGATGAAGGAAGGCACGGGCGCCGTCCAGGCTCAGGTGCCCGTTGACGTGGCGACCTTCCTCCTGAACGAAAAGCGCAACGACATCACCAAGCTCGAGGCGCGCCACCGCGTCCCGATCATCCTCGTTCCGAACACCTTCCTCGAGACGCCGCACTACCACGTCGAGCGCATCCGTCAGGACGACGAGCGCCTCGAGGCGCACGTGCCGAGCTTCAACCTCGTCGAGGAGATCGAGACGAAGGCGGACGACCCGTACGCGCAGAAGTCCCAGGAGGACAAGCCCGCGCGTCCGAAGCAGGTTCCGGTGATCAAGAACATCATTGAACGCGAACCCGCCCCGGTGCATCAGCCCGAAGCGAAGGCCGAGAAGACCGAAAAGGCCGCCCAACCCGAAGCCGGCCGCGCCAAGCAGTTCGAGCCCGTCGCTCCTGGTAAGTCCTTCCTGCGCCGCGTGCTCGACTTCTTCCTCGGCTCCAAGGAGGAGCAGAAGACCGAAGAGGCGAAGCCCGCCGTCAAGGCCGAGGAGAAGACCGAAGGCCGCCGCAGCGCCCGCACGGGCCGCGGTGAGCGCACCGAACGCGGCGAGCGCGGTGAGCGCCGCACGCGTGGCGGCCGCGGCCGCACGGAGCGCGGCGAACGCACGGAGCGCGCCGATCGTCCTGAACGCGGCGAGCGCGGTGAACCCGCCGAGCGCACCGAAAAGGCTGAAGGCCGCACGCGCCGCAGCCGCGGCGAGCGCCTCGAGCGCGCCGACCGTTCTGAACGCGGGGAGCGCACCGAGCGCCGTTCGCGCCGTCCGGAAGCGGACGACGTACGCACGCAGACCACGCCCGTCGCCGAGGGCGTAGCCGCCGAAGCGCAGGCCGTCCAGACCATCCAGACCGCGCAGGTCGCCGAGGCTCAGCCCGCGCCGCAGGTCGAGGGTGCCGACGATGAACGCCGTTCGCGCCGTCGCCGTCAGCGCCGCCGCCCCGAGGAGGCCGAGGTGCAGCCGACGGTTGCCGAAACGGTGGAACCCGCGCCGGTTGACGCCGCGCTTGCCGCCGCTCAGGCCGCTCCGGCTCCCGAAGCCGCCGCGGTGATTGAGGCCGCCGAGGCGAAGGCCGACCAGGCTCTCGAAGAGAAGGCTGAGAAGGCCCTCGACGAGAAGGCCGAGAAGGCAGAAGGTCAGGACGCCGTCGAAGCGCCCGCCGCCGACGACGATGAGTCGGGCGAAGGCGCCCGCCGCCGCCGTCCGCGCCGCCGCCGCCGCTCCAACCGCACGGAGGGCGCCGAGGGTGCCGAGGCCGCGGAATCGACCGACGTGACCGAAACGCTGCAGGCGAGCGCCGCCGAGCAGCCGGCCTGGACGCCCGCGGCCGAGCCGCTCGTTCAGATCGAGACCAAGTCCGCCGTTTCGCAGGCCGTTGAAGGCGCCTTCGCGGGCGCCCGCCAGGCCGCCGAAGAGGCCGCGGAATCGACCGAACGCCGCCGTCCGCGCCGCAGCCGCAAGCCGCGCGCCGAAGCTGACGCCGACCGCATCCCCGAGGCGAAGGAGTCGCACGAAGGCGCCGCCGCCGGCGAACCCGTCCTCGCGACGGTGATCGGCGCCGATGAGGGCGTCGTGGAGGCCGACAAGGCCAACGAAGCCGCTGAGAAGACTGAGAAGGCTGAAAAGGCCGAACGCCGTCCGCGCCGCAGCCGCAAGCCGCGCACCGAAGCCGACGCCGACCGCATCCCCGAGGCGAAGGAGTCGCATGAAGGCGCCGCCGCCGGCGAACCCGTCCTCGCGACGGTGATCGGCGCCGACGAAGGCGTGGTCGAAGCCGACAAGGCGCTTACGGTCGAAGAGAAGGCCGTCGAGCCCGCCCTCAAGCAGGTCGAGACGAAGGCCCCCGCCGCCGCGGAGGCGCCGCTCGTCCAGATCGAGACGAAGGCTGCGCCAGAAGCCGAACCGGAAGGTGCCGAGCCCGTCGCCGAGATCACCGACGGCCTTGAGGAGAACCTCAAGAACGCCGGCCTCGTGATGGTCCACACGGCCCAGCCCTCGGCCGCGACCGGCTACGAAGCCGTCGTGCAGCCCGGCCGACGCGTTGAGCACGCGCCCGTCGACGCCGCCGACGCCGAGCCCCTCGTGCAGGTCCAGACCCGTCCCGAGCTCGTCCACCCCGTGGACTACGCTCCGGTCGTGAACCCGGGCCGTCCGCACGAGACGCAGGCCGCCGCCGAGGCGGAGACCCTCGTGCAGGTCGAGACGAAGAAGAACTAAGCCCTAGCGCCTAGACTTCTTGCCGCGCCCCGGATGTCTTGTGCATCCGGGGCGCTTTTTGTTGGGTGATGGGCTATTGTCGAAGTGACTGTTTTGCACTTCAACGGTGCGTCAAACGCACGGAGCCCCCCTCCGCGACGCTTCCGATGCACCGCTTTCTCGGAGAAGCCCATGAATCGTCTGCAGAAAGCCGCCCTCGCCCTCGCGCTTGCGAGCTTCGGAGGGCTTGCGGCCCACGGCGTACTCGCCGGCGAGATCACCGTCTCGCTCTATTCGGCCTTCACGACGCTCGACCCCTACAACGCGAGCGACACGCTTTCGCAGAACGTTGCGAAGTCCTTCTACGAAGGCCTCTTCGGGTTCGACAAGGACATGAAGCTGAAGAACGTCCTCGCCGAGTCCTACGAGGTTTCGAAGGACGGCCTCACCTACACGGTTAAGCTGCGCCCGGGCGTGAAGTTCTCCGACGGCGAGCCCTTCAACGCGGCGGCAGTGAAGGCGAACTTCGAGCGCGTGCTCAACCCTGAGAAGCACCTCACGCGCTACGCGCTCTACAAGAACATCAAGGAGGTGGAGGTCGTCGACGACCTCACGGTGAAGTTCCACCTCCACGAGGCCTTCTCCGCCTTCGTCAACCAGCTCGCGCACCCGAGCGGCGTGATGATGTGCCCGAAGATCCTCGACCTGCCGAAGAAGGAGATCGCCTTCAAGCCCTGCGGCACGGGTCCCTACACGCTGGTGAGGTACAACCCGTCGGAGTTCCTCGTCGTGAAGAAGAACCCGAACTACTGGCAGAAGGGGCTCCCCAAGTTGGACGGCATCACCTGGAAGCCGGTGCTCGAGGACGCCACGCGCGTGGCGATGCTCCGCACGGGCGAGGCGCAGTACTGCGACGTCGTGCCGCCTGAACAGGTCGACCGCCTCAAGGAGGACCCGAACATCGAGGTGAAGATCTCGCCCTCGATCGTTCAGCGTCAGATCTACCTCAACAACCTCAAGAAGCCCTTCAACGACGTGCGCGTGCGCCGGGCCCTCAACTACGCGCTCGACAAGAACGCCTTCGTGAAGGTCCTCTACAAAGGCTACGGCGCTGCGGCGACCGGCGTCGCTCCCGTCGGGATCGACTACGCCACGCAGTTCGGCGCGTGGCCCTACGATCCCGCCAAGGCCAAGGCGCTTCTCAAGGAGGCGGGCTACCCGAACGGGTTCACCGCGAACCTCTGGGCGGCGACCAATTCCTCGGCCAACCAGAAGCTCCTGCAGTTCCTGCAGCAGCAGTACGCCCGCATCGGCGTGAAGCTCAACGTGCGTGCACTGGAGGCCGGCCAGCGCGTGCAGTTGGTCCAGCAGTCGAGCAAGGAAAAGACTCAGATGGAGATGTTCGTCTGGGGCTGGTCGGCTTCGACGGGCGAACTCGACTGGGTGCTCCGGCCGCTCCTCGCCACCTCGAGCTTCCCGCCCGCGATGAGCAACTACGCGTACTTCAGCAACCCCGAGGTTGACGCGCGCCTCAAGGCGGCCCTTCAGACCACCGACCGCGCAGAGAAGCAGAAGATCTACGACGAGGCGCAGAAGCTCATCTGGAACGAAGCGCCCTGGGTCTTCCTCTCGGTCGACCACGACATCTCCGCCTCGTCGAAGAAGCTCGTGAACTTCCACAGCCTCCCCGACGGTGGTTTCGACTTCGTGAACGCCGAGCTCGTGAAGTAGTCCGTCGGCTCGTTCGGCAGGGCTTCGGCGCCCGGCCGGCGCTCCCACTCCAAGTGAGGCGTCTTCCGGGCCTCCTTTATGGGTCGACGCTCGACGTTGCGGCCCGGCGTCTTCACCGAAAAGAAGCAAAGGAAACGACGGCCGCCGGAATACATGCAGATTCCGGCGGCCGGTCTTTGTGGAAGGCGGTCAGCGCCGCCCGGACGTCACTCGATCCACTTCGCCTCGAGCGTCTTCAGTTCGCCGCGACGGTCAAGCAGATCCCAGAGGTAGTTCATCACGCGCGTGTAGTCCGCGTCGTCCGTCGGCATGAGGAAGCCCATGAAGTTCACGGGCGTGAGCGGATGGTCGAGGAAGGCCGCATAAAGGCGCGGGTCCTTCTTCGCGTAGAGCTTCGCCTCGGCGTTCTCGGTGATCATCACGTCGCCCTTGCCCTCGGCGATGAGGCCCGGGATCTCGTAGTTCTTGTCATGGGTCGAGACCTGCGCCTTCGTGAGGTTCTGGAGCACGAACGCCTCGTTCGTGCCGCCCGGATTCTTGATCACGCGCACGTCGGGCTGATTGAGGTCGTCGAGCGACTTGAAGCGGTCCTTGTTCTTGACGTTGACGAGCGCGACCTTGCCGAAGGGCGCGTAGGCGGGGAGGAAGTCCGCAATGAGGGCGCGCGCGGGGCTCCTCGTGATGCCGCCCACGGCGACGTCGAACTTGTTGGCCTTGAGGTCGCCCGCCAACGCCTTCCAGGAGGTGCGGACGAACTCGACCTTCCAACCGTACACCTCGGCCATCTTCCTGACGATATCGATGTCGAGGCCCGCGAACCCGTCGCCCTCCTTCATAGCAAACGGCCGGTAGTCGCCCGGCGTGCCGACGCGCAAGGTCTGCGTCTTCACGATTTGGTCGAGCCGTTCGCCCGCCTGAGCAGGAAGGGCCGTGAGAAGAGCCGCGCTGAGGGCGGCGGAAAGAAGAAGGGCGACGGAGCGCTTCATGGAACTGTCCTCAAGAGAGTTGCGTATTTGTGCGGCGCTTCTCCAGAAGCGCGGGACTTCGGAGAAGCGCGTTCCAAGAATCTAACCGACCGTATGAATTGGAGCGACCCGCCGCGGGCGTTGTTTGATTCACTCTCGGCAGAACTCGGCGGTTGCTCCTAAGGGAAATGCTCAGACGTTCTTCACGGCGTAGTGAAGCCACACGGCGCCACCCTCGAGCGTCTCGTTTTCGAGAAGGCAGAGGCGCACGTTTTCGGCCGGACGCTCGTCCTCGGCGCCCAAGTACCCGAAGACCGAGGGGGAGCCGTAGAGGGCGTCGAGCGCCGGGAAGACGATCATCGAAATCTCGTCGATGAGGCCCGCCTTCAGGAAGGCGCCGTTGATGATGCCGCCGCCTTCGAGAAGGAGCGTCTTCACGCCGAAGCGCTTTTCGATCTCAGTGATCACTCTCCGGCCTGAAGGCCGGAGCTTCTTGATTCGCTGAGCCTCGC
>NZ_DAVZJY010000072.1:0-10135 GCF_052272535.1 Sutterella sp.
GGGTCCCCGACGGCGGTCTGCAACCGCGGGCCGCCGCCGGAGAGGCTTCAACCTTCCCCCACTTCGATCAAGGCACGGAGTACTTGATGTTGTGGCACTGGGCGCACATGTTCACGCTCTTCGCGTGACCACGATGGCACTCCGCGCAGTCCAGCCCCACGAGGTGGTTGTAGTGCGGGTTCGGATCGAGCTTCGCCGTGCGCTTGGCGACGGCGTCGAGCGACCCGTGGCAGGTGTTGCACTGAGCCGTCGAGACCTGAGCGCCGGGCTTGGGGGCGTCCGTGCCGTGGCACGAGGCGCAGGCGACGCCGCGCTCGACGTGACGGTCGGCGAGGAACTTCCCGTCGGCCGCTCCGGCCGGAGAAATGGAAAGAAGTGCAAGCGCGCCGGCGGTGAGGACGGCGGCAGCGAAATGATTGAACTGCATGGCGTATTCCTCTTCGAGTGAGATCAGGCGTTCCGGCGGGACTTGGCGCGGCGGGCGGCGTGGCGCGCCGCCACGCGGCCGAAGACCATGCCGCCGCCCAACTGGTTGCCGCCGATGTCGTCGTACACCCAGACGCCGCCCGCGGCGGCGCCCGCCGCGTAGAGGCCCGGAATCGGACGACGCTCGAAGTTCACAACCTGCGCGTCCTTGTTGATCTTCGGACCGCCGAAGGTGCTCGCCATGCCGCCTGCGGCCGGGATCATGTAGTAGGGCCCGGTCTCGAGCGCATGCGGTTCATCGTATTCATACGGGGGATCGAGCTCCTTCGCCTTGCCGGCCTTCACGGCGGCGTTGAATTCGCGCACCGTCTCGACGAGGGCCTTTTCAGGAATGCCCGCCTTCTTCGCGGCCTCTTCGATCGTGTCGGCCTTGATCACTTCAAAGCCGAGGCGCGCGAAGCGCTTGATGGTGTTGGTGAGGATCTGCGCGTTCTTGTCGGCGTCGGCGCCGATCAGCATGAAGCTGCGGTTGTCCTCGGTCCTCTCGGCGATGGCCTTCGCCTTCGGAACCTGCAGCCAGGTTTCCGGGACGAAGCGCTTGCCCTTGGTGTTCACCTGGATGCCGTAGCCCGCGTGCATCAGGGGCGAAGGGTTGCAGTGGCCCGTCGGCGTGATCGGGCCCGCGTAGAACTGGTCCATGTTGACGAGAAGCGCCTGCACCTCTTCGGCCATCAGGATGTTCTCGCCCGTGATCCAGGGCGAGCCGCGCACGATGAGACGCGAGGCCCAGGGACCGATGTACTTGCAGACCATCGCTTCATTGGCGCCGTACCCGCCCGTCGTGAGGATGACGCCGCCGCGGGCGTGGAAGTCCCGGCGCCCTTCGGGCGTGATGCACGACACCCCTTCGACGTTGAGGCAGTCGTCCTTCACGAGCTCCACGGCCTTCGTGTTGTAGCGGATCTCGACGCCCTTCTTGGCGAGGGCGTCCATCAGGCAGCGGAGCAACTTGCTGCCGCCCGTGATGCCTTCACCCGGGCTGATGAGGCAGCGCGAGAGTTCGGGCGCGGAAAGGTTCTCCCAGAGATAGAAGGGCGTGCCGTGGTCGGCGAGCCAGTCGATGCCCGCGCCCGACTCCTCGGCATAGACCTTGATGAGCTCTGGGTCGGAGCAGTGGTGCGAGAGCCGCATCATGTCCTCGAAGAAGGCCTTGGGCGAATCTTCCGGATGGCCCTTCTGGAAGCGGCTTCCGACGGCGGCGATCCAACCCGACGAATAGACGGTGGCGCCGTCCGGGCGGTTCATCTTTTCCAACAGGATGGTCTTGGCGCCTTGTTCGGCGGCTTCGAGCGCGGCGCACATGCCGGCGAAGCCCGCGCCCACGACGACGACGTCCCAGTCCTCGGTGATGCGCTTCTTCTGAGCGCCCTCGTTGGCCTGCGCCGCACCCGCGGCGCCGGCGGCGGCCGCAGCGGCGGCGCCGATGAGACCGGAGCGGACGAGTTCTCGTCTCTGCATGGTTCGTCTCCTTTGATTTCTTTTCTCTTGTGAGGTCCAGCGGCTCTGAAAGTCCGCCTGCGGGCGGCCTTCCGGAGCGCCAGATCATTCTGGGCTAAGCCTTAGGAAGTAGGAATCTTCGGGACGGACAAGTGCTGTCGAGAAACGGCCATTTTCAAGGGGGGCGGCGCCTTCCACCGCGCCTCTGCGGAACGAAAAGAGCCGCCCGGGGCGCAGTGCTCCGGGCGGCTCTGAAGACGGACGGCGGGAACCAGACGGCGGGCGCGTCAGCGGGTCTTGCCGTTTTCGGCCTCCCAGGCGCGGCGCTCGGCCTTCGTGCGGTTGATGGCGTCCGAGATCGCGTCCGCGGCGGTTTCGTTGAAGCGCCACTGCGCGTCGCGGATCTCCTGCCCCGCGAGCCAAACGGCGGCCGGGCGCACCTTGACCGTGGTGCGGCGCCCGGCCTTCACCTTCTCTTCGGCGAAGGCGAGGTGGAGCGCGCGCTTGTGCTCGTCGAGCAGCCCGTAGCTCACGCTCTCAATCTCGTCGGGGAAGGTGAATTCCAGAACGCGCGTGCCGTTCACCCAGCGCAGGTTCCAGCGGGCGGAGGCGAGCTGCGTCTTGCCTTCGGCGGCGCAGAAGATCGTGCCCTTCTTCACGGGGAGCACCTGCACCTCGCCCGACTGAGCGACCTCTTCGACGCGGCGCTTGACGCGCTTGGTCTTCTTCACGATCGGCGCGGCGAACCTGAGGCCCGCGGGTTCGGCCGTGGTGCCCGGGATGTAGCGCAGGCAGTAGGGGATCTCCTTCGTGAAGCGCTTCGAGAAGTTCTCGATCGAATCGGACCCCGTGAAGGCGGTCTTCGTGGGGACGAGCACTTCGTTGCGGTCGATCGAGAGGACCGCGCGGTACCCGACCGCGCCCTTCGGGAAGACGTAGCTGTTGCCGATGAAGTAGCCCGCGGCGGTGGAGGTGCCCTGGCGGGTCTTCAGGTAGGGGCCGATCGGGAGCTCGGAGAGGTCGTAGGCCTCGAGCCGCACGCGCAGCGTCAAGGGCTTGGCGCCGCCCCCCTCGAAGTGGATGAGGACGTTGCGCTGCGGGTCGAGCGTGATGAACATCGGGCGCTGCGCGTCGAGCGGCGCGCCGTCGCGCAGGATCGCGACCGCGCCGGACCCCCAGGTGAAGCCGTGGCGGCTCCCGAGGGGGAAGTTCTCCTGCACGTCCCAGCGGCCGTTCACGGCGATCTCGTCGCGGATGAAGAGCTGCGTGCGGACGTTGTCGTCGAAGTAGAAGATCCCCTTGCCGCGGAAGGCGTCGATCACGGGCATCGGCATGCGAACGGGTTCGGTCTTGCGCTTGGCGGAGGCTTCGGACGCAGGGACGGCCGAAGCGGAGGTGGTCGCGGCGCAGCCCGTGAGCGTGCCGATGGAGCCGAGGGCGAGGGCGCCCGCCGCAACGATGAGCGCGGTGCGCGCGAAGGTGTGTTTGAGCATCTCGATCAAGTTCCTTCTCCGGAAGAGGACGGAGCGCCTGCACGCCGCCCCCTTCGGGTAGTCAAAGTGCGTCCATTATCGTCACCGCGGTTGAGGGCGGGAGAACCCGGGAAGAAAAGGGTTTTCCCGCATGACGGAACGCTTCGGGCGGACGAAAAAAAAGGACCGTGGGAAGTGCGTTCCTGCGGTCCTCTCAGGCGCCCGGTGGGGCGGCCCAAGCGTTATTTCAGCGCTTCAAAGACGCGGGCGGTGATCGCGTCGATCGAGCCGAGGCCCGAGATCGAGCGGTACTTCGGCGCGTCGGGGGCGCCCGATGCGCCGAGGCTTTCATAGAAGCCCACGAGCGCTTCCGTCTGGTCGTGATAGACCTTCAGGCGCTTGGCGACCACTTCCTCGCGGTCGTCGTCGCGCTGCACGAGGTCCTCGCCCGTCACGTCGTCCTTGCCGGCGACCTTGGGCGGGTTGTACTTCGTGTGGTAGGTGCGGCCGGAGGCCGGGTGCACGCGGCGGCCCGACATGCGCTCGACGATCTCGGCGTCCGGGACGCTGATCTCAAGCACGTAGTCGATCGGGATGCCAGCTTCCTGCAGGGCCTTGGCCTGCGGGATCGTGCGGGGGAAGCCGTCGAAGAGGGCGCCCGCGGCGCAGTCGGGCTGCTCGAGGCGCTCCTTCACGAGGCCGATGATGATGTCGTCGGAGACGAGCTGGCCCTTGTCCATCACCGCCTTGGCGGCGAGACCGAGCGGGGTGCCCGCCTTCACGGCGGCGCGCAGCATGTCGCCCGTCGAAATCTGCGGAATGCCGAACTTCTCGCAGATGAACTTCGCCTGCGTGCCCTTGCCGGCGCCCGGCGGTCCGATGAGGATGAGACGCATTGTGTTGATCTCCTGAATGTGTGTGCGGACGAAGGGTGCCGCCCGCCTTCATTCAAGGCGCGCGCCGTCCGTCCGGAAGGGAATTTTCCCGATTGTACCCCTGCGGGCGGAAAAAGCCGCTCGCAGGGCGACGGACGCCCTGGGTGCGGCCGCCTCGAGGGGACTACTGCGCCGCGGCCCGGCGGAAGACCTCGCGCACGCGCTCGAGGTCCGCCTCGGTGTCCACGCCCGCGGGGAGCGCCGCGTCGAGAACGAGGACGGCGATTTTCTCGCCGTTCCAGAGCGCGCGGAGCTGCTCGAGGCTCTCGGCCTCTTCAATGGGCGCGGGCGGGAGTGTCGGGAACTTCTCGAGAAAGGCGACGCGGTAGGCGTAGAGCCCGAGGTGGTGGAGCGCGCGGAACCCTTCGGGCAGCTTCGTGGGGTCGGCGCGGAAGGCGTCGCGCGGCCACGGGATCGGGGCGCGCGAGAACGTGAGGGCGTTGCCGCAGTGGTCGAGCTCGACCTTCACGACGTTGGGACTCATGAAGTCCTCGACCGAGTGGATCGTGTGCGCGGCGGTCGCGATGGCGCATTCGGGGCGGCGGGCGAGAAGCTCCGCTGCGTCGTTGACGACGTCGGCGGGCATGAGCGGCTCGTCGCCCTGCACGTTCACGACGATCTCGTCGGGGCCGAGCCCGAGGAGGCGCGCCGCCTCGGCGAGGCGGTCCGTGCCGGTGGGGTGGTCGGGCGAGGTCATCACGCACTCGACGCCCGCCGCGCGGCACGCTTCGAGGATGGCCTCGTGGTCGGTCGCGACGGCGATGCGGGAGGCCTTCGTGCGGCGCGCCGCTTCGGCGACGCGCACGATCATGGGCTTGCCGAGGATGTCCTTGAGGGGCTTTTCAGGCAGCCGCGTGGACTTCATGCGCGCGGGGATGATGATCGTGAAGCTCATTGACTATTTCCTTCGTCGTTGGGTCGGGGGGCGGCGCCCGAGAGGCGCTTCGCCTTGAGGCGCCACGCTTCGGCCTCCGCCTCCGGGAGGGTGCGCGCGTCGTGCGGCACCATCATCGGAATGTGGTCGAGCACCGCGAAGCCGAGGCCGCAGGCGGGACAGACGAGCTCCTCCAAGGCGCCCGAGCCCTCTTCGGTCGTGCGGGCGAGGAGTCGCCCGCGGCAACACGGGCAGACGAGAAATTCAGGAATGCGCTGGTTCATATTGGACTCCTTCGGCCGCAGGAGGGCCTCAGTCGATGCGGTCGTTGTGCGCTTCCGGATGGCGCCCGAGCCGGCGCGCGGCTTCAGCCGTGCGCTCGTCCACGAGGTCCACAAGATAGGGGTCGAGCTCCACCTCGAGCCCCACCACCCAGATGCGCGGATCGTTGTGGATTTCCGGAATGCGCGCGCACTTCACGGCGTCCTTGCCTGTGATGAGGATCACGTCCTCGGTGCGCCCGGCGAAGGGGTTCTTCGAGAAGTCGAAGTGGTCGCCCAATTCGAGCTCCGCGCAGTCGATGTCGTGGCCGCGCACCATCGCGAAGAAGCGCCCCGGGCTCGCGATGCCCGCGGCGGCGAGCGCCCGGCCCTTCGATTCGCGCAGCTCCTCGGAGATCGTGTCGATGTCCTTCACCGCGTCGGTGGCGAGTTGCCGGCAGGGGCCGAAGCAGCTCGAGGCGGCAAAGCGCGGCGTGCGCGATTCGACCACCACGTCGGTCGTGGTGTTGAGGATGATGGCGTCGACGTCGTCGAGCCGCGAGACGGGTTCGCGCAGCGGCCCCGCAGGAAGAAGCCACCCGTTGCCGAGTCCGCGCGCGCCGATCACGGCGAGCTCGACGTCGCGCGCGAGCGCGGTGTGCTGCAGGCCGTCGTCCGAGAGGATGACGTTCACGCCCGGGTGTTCGCGCAGGAGTTCAAGCCCCGCCTTCACGCGTTCGCGGCCGACCGCCACGGGGGCGAGCGACTCGCGGGCGATGAGCAGCGGCTCGTCGCCCACTTCCGAGGCGTCGGAGTCGGGGGTGACAAGACGCACGCCGTCCTCGGCGCGGCCGAAGCCGCGCGAGATGACGCCCGGCGTCCAGCCGCGGGCGCGCAGCGCGCGCACGAGGGCGATCGTCACGGGGGTCTTTCCGGTGCCGCCCACGTAGATGTTGCCCACGACCACCACCGGCACGGGCAGATGGTTCGGGACGGTGCGGCGGCGCCGCGCGGCGCTCACGGCCCAGTAGATGAGCGAGAGCGGATAGAGAAGGCAGGCGGTGGGGCCCCGGCGGGACCAGACGCCGTGCACCCAGGATTCAAGCCGGGGATGGTTGCTCATGTGGCGGCGCTCGTCGAGAAGTTCGTGTGAAGAAGGATCCCGGTGAGGGCCGCGGATCTTCGCGGTGGTTTGTCGTCAGACATATGCGGAGGAGATGGTGCGGCGGCGGGGCGTCGGACGCTCCTGCCGCCGCGGAAGTGCAGTGCAGAAAAATAATGATAGCCGCCCCCCGGGGCGGCGTGTGCGGCCGGCGCCCGGAAGCGCCGCCGCGCCTTTCCCCGAGGGCCTCCGGAAAGGGTTGTGCGGCCTGTGTACAACTCTGTGGACAGAATGGGGAGAAGGGGCGGTTTTCCGCGGCAAATCCTCGGGATGCCGCCGGCATGATCCGGAGGTGAAGCCCCGGACTCCCTGCGGCAGTAACCGCTTCGGTGCAAATAGGGGGCCGGAATGATCCTCGGGACCGCGGGGGCGCCGTGCGGCCTCGGCGCGCCTCCCGCTGTGGACAAGGCGGAGAGGGCGGCGTGCGTGCGCTTCTCCCCTGTATCCGTGGAAAGACATGTGGACAACTTTGGGAGAATAGGTGTAATCACCTATAACGCCTTGAAAATTTTCCACTGCCTAAATTTTATGCAGTTGTGCATTTTTCCCGCACGGGCTGTGGATGAGTGAGTGCTTCTCTACTTGTGAAGCCCGCCGTCATGGGGATTGCGGGCGTGGCGCCCTGAAGGCGCGGCCTGTGGAAAACCGCGCTGGCTTGTCCACAAGCGTCGCAGGGGCCTGCGGCGCGGGCGATAATCCCGCACCGAACGCTCATTTCCTCCTGAGGATCCACGCCATGCCGAGACGCACTGCGCCCCGTTCGCCCGCCGCCTTTCCCGACGCCGGAGCGGACGACGCCTTCTTCGAAGGGCTTTTTGCCGAAGCCGAACGCGAAGCCGGCCGCGGCGCGGGAGCGGCGTTTTCCAAACCGGCTCCGAAGTCCGTTCAAAAGCCCGCGCCGGCGCCCGCCCGGAAGGCCGCCGCGCAGTCCTTCACCGCCGCGCCCGCGCCCTCGCGGAGTTCGTCGAGCCTGCGGCGCCCGGGCTTCATGCCGCCGCCCCCCGCAGGCGATGGGGCGCGGACTTATCCGGCCGACGGCCGCACGCCCGCCTTCCGCGGTACGGCGGCGCTCCTCGAGCCCGCTCCCCGACGCGCCCCGTGGGACGCGCAGGAGCGACGGGGGGAACCCGACGAAGGGGACGGGCAGGGCGCCCGGGCCCTTGAGCGCGCGGCCCTTCGGCGGGAGAAGCCCCTCACGGTCTCCGAGACGCTCGAGCGTCTCCGGGACGCGCTCACGGGCGTCGTGGACGGACTCTGGCTCGCGGGCGAGGTGGCGCAGGTGAAGCCCTCAGCCCAGGGGCACCTCTACTTCAGCCTCAAGGACGAGCGGGGCTTCATCGAATGCGTGCAGTTCGGCGGCGCCCGCGGAGCGGGGCGGCTCTTCGCGCTGGGCGAGAGGATTGAGGTGCGCGGGCGCGCCGACATCTATCCCGCCCGCGGGCGGCTGCAGTTCGTCGCGGACTCCTGGCGTCCGGCCGGGCAGGGCGGGCTCTATGAGGCCTTTCTCGCCCTCAAGGCGAAGCTCGAGGCCGAGGGGCTCTTCCGCGCCGAGAGAAAGAAGCCGCTTCCCGTCTTCGTGCGCCGCGTCGCCGTCGTGACGAGCGCGGCGGCCGCGGCCTGGAGCGACGTGGAGCGGACGCTGCGGCGCCGCACGCCCTGGGTGGAGTGCATCCTCTTCGAGTCGCCCGTCCAGGGGCCCGACGCCCCGGCCGCGCTCGTGCGGGCGCTCCGCTGCGCCGACCGGGCGGGCTGCGACGTGGTGCTCCTCGTGCGCGGGGGCGGCGCCTATGAGGACCTCCAGGCCTACAACGACGAGACGCTCGCGCGCACCCTCGCCGCAATGCGCACGCCGGTCGTGACCGGCGTCGGCCACGAGTCCGACGTGACGATCGCCGACCTCACGGCCGACCTCAGGGCCTCGACCCCGACGGCGGCGGCCGAGTCGATCGGACCGGATCTCGTGCATTGGCTGAAGCGCCTCGAGAAGTCCCGCGAGGCGCTCGAGCGCGCGTCGCGCCGCCAGATGGAGGACCTCGCGCGGCGGCTCGACACGGCCGCGGACCACCTGCCCGATCCTCTGGCGCGCATCGAGGCGCTTGCCGCACGGCTCGCGCTTCTCGGCGACAACTTCACGCCGGCCGAGCAGTTCCTCGCGCCCCGCATCGAGCGCGTCCATCGCGCCGCGCGCTTCATGGGCGACCCCGAACAGGTCCTCTCCTCGCAGAAGAAGAGGCTCGAGACGCTCTTCACCCGCCTTGAAGGCCTCTCGCTTGAAGGACTCGAGCGCCGGGAGCGCATGCTCGCGGGGCCCGCGCAGCGGCTTCCCGCCGCGGTCGCGCGCGTTCTCGCCGACGCCGCCCGGTCGCTCGAGCTCGCGGCGCTCCGCCGCCCCGATCCCGCGGTGAAGACCGACCTCCTCGAGGCGCGGCTCAATTCCGCCGCCTCGGCCTTTGCGCTCTCCGATCCGGATCGGCCGCTGCGCGCGGGCTACGTGCGCGTGCGCCGCAGGGACGGACTCGCCACGTCGGCGGCGATGCTCTCGGCGGGCGATCAGGTCGAACTCGTCTTCGCCGACGGTACGGCCGCAGCCGACGTCCGTGCGGTGAACCTGCGGCCGGCCGCGCCCGGAGAGACAGTGAGGCTATCAAAAGAATAGCGACGATAAATTAGACTTATTTCGCAACAATTTTCCAGAGCCCTGATGCAGTTGGCTCGAAGGGGGCGGGTAATCCCGATGTTATGATCATCGGCACCAAAGATCCCATAAAAAGGAGACCAAAATGATCGAATTCCAACTGCCCGAGCTCCCCTTCGCGCATGACTCCCTCGCCCCCGCGATGAGCGCCGAGACGATCGAGTATCACTGGGGCAAGCATCACCGCTCCTACGTCGCGAACCTCAACAACCTCGTGAAGGGCACCGAGTGGGAAGGGAAGTCCCTCGAAGAGATCATCCGCGGTTCTTCGGGCGGGCTCTTCAACAACGCCGCCCAGCACTTCAACCACTCCTTCTTCTGGCAGTGCCTCACCCCCAACGGCGGCGGCCGTCCGGAAGGGGCGCTTCTCGCCGCGATCGAAAAGACCTGGGGCTCCTATGAAGCCTTCGTCGAAGCCTTCTCCAAGCAGGCCGCGGGCAACTTCGGCTCCGGCTGGACCTGGCTCGTGAAGAAGCCCGACGGATCGCTCGCGATCCAGAACACCTCGAACGCCGGCACGCCCGTTGCAGAGGGCTTCAAGCCCCTCCTTACGCTCGACGTGTGGGAGCACGCCTACTACATCGACTTCCGCAACGCCCGTCCGAAGTTCATCGAGACCTTCTTCACGAAGCTCGTGAACTGGAAGTTCGCCGAGGCGCAGTTCGCCTAATCTGCCGATGACGCGGACGCGCCCTGAGGGGCGCGCGCGAAAGGGCGGTTCTCTGGAAGAGGCCGCCCTTTTTTCGTGCGCGCCTAAGATTTACCAAACCGAGCCGTAAAGCCCCGTCATTCATGGCGGGGATATAAGGCGACG
>NZ_DAVZJY010000073.1:0-10045 GCF_052272535.1 Sutterella sp.
TGCTGCCCGGAAAAGCCCTGGTCAGAATGGATCAAAACCCCGTCACTTCAGTGATTGGGTTGCTTAGTTCGAGCTCGATGATCGCGTTGCGCATCGACTGGAAATGCTTGAGGAAAAGCTCCATGAGGGCGCGTCGTTCCTCCAGAGGCGTCCTCTTCCACGCAGGAAGCGCCCGGCGGGCGGCCTCGACCGCGCGGTCCACGTCCTCGACCGTACCGTCCGGGATGCGCGCGAAGTGCTCGAAGGTCGCGGGATTCTCGACGTCGATGAAGTCGGCGCTCGACGACGGCACCCATTCGCCGTCGATGAACTGGCGCTCGAAGAGCGCGGTGTATTCGGTTTCTGCACCCATGATCCGGATCTCTCCACTCTGTTCGTCGGGCGGCGTCCGCCCGGGAGTTGCTGCTCCGAGCATAGCGCCCGGGGACTGAGGGGCCCCATCGGTCGAAAGTAGAAGCCGGGGAGGGAGATTGCCCGCCGTCAAGCGCCCGGAGTGGTTTCGGGCATGCCGGGCGGCGCCGCTCGGCAAAGAAAAGCCCGCCGAAGCCGAAGCTTCGACGGGCCTTCAGGCGGGGCAAGCGGGCGCTCTCTGGGGAGAGGCCCGCTGTGTGCCAGATTAGAAGCGGTACTGCGCCTGGACGCCGACGAGATAGGCGTCGAGGTGGCGGTAGCGGCCGATTTCGTTGCCCTGGCCCGGATTGTGGTCGTAGAGCGAGCGCTCATGCACGCCGTGCAGGTGCGCGAAGGCGACGTCCGTCTGGAAGTTCTTCGACCAGTGGAAGGACGAGCCGATCGCGAACCACCAGCGGTCCGCATCCGGAATGATCGCGGTGCGCTTCTTCGGATCGCCGATGGCGGACGTTTCGTAGGCGACGCCGCCGCGGAGCGTCCAGAAGTCGTTCACGCGCAGGTCGTAGCCGACGGAGTAGAGGTAGGTGTCGACCCAGTTGTTCTGGATGTTGGTGAGGCTGTTGAGGAGATAGGCCTGCGTATTGAGAGAGGCGTTGAAAGGATCATTCTCCAAAGCCGCATTGAGCTGGCCCTTCACGGTATTCAGGTAGTCGCTGTCCGTCTTGAGGCTCTTGAAGCTCGACCAGTCGGCCCAACGGAAGGTGGCGTAGAGGCTCAGATAGTCGTTGACGTCCCAGGCGGCGTTGAACATTGCCCAGGCCGGGCCCGAGACGGTGACGGAGGCGTCGTAGGTGCCGCTGGTCAAACCAACAGACTCCCCGCCGGAAATCGTCAGGTCGCCGTCCGTGGCGTGCTTGGTCTCGGAGCGGTAGGAGACGCCGAAGCGAACGTTCTCAACGGGCGACCACATCAGGCCGACGTTGAAGCCCCAGGTGAAGTCGTCGGCCTTGTACTCGTTGTGCATCGTGCCGACGCCGACGCCGAACTTGGCGTCGACGTACTGCAGCGCCAGACCCGCACCGAAGGAGAACTTGTCGTTGAGCTTCCAGGCAACGTTCGGGTTGAAGTTGATGACGGTGATCTTGGCGTCGGTGCCGAGCTCCTTGTGCTGGAAGTCGTCGCCGTAGTTGGTCGAGAGGCCGAACGGAACCGTGACGGCAAGCCCGATCCAGGTCGAATCGTTGATCTGGTGCGAAGCGAAGAGGTGCGGGAGGACTTCTTCGCTGGCGCGGCCGTTGTTCTTGTAGGTCTGGCCGTTATCGTGCGAGACGTACTCAAGGTTGAGGCCCACGCCCACGAGACCCATCTGAACGTTCGTGCCCGGATGCAGCGTCATCGTGGCCGGGTTGTAGTAGACGCCCGAGATGTCGGTGCCGTCGACGCCGACGCCGGCGTAGGCGCGGCCGAGGGCGAGTGCGGACTGTTCGGTGAGCTGGAAGCCCGCGGCATGGGCCGTCGAGGCGAAGGCGGAGGCGACGGCAAGGGCCGCCGCGGCAATCTTGAGGTTGGTGCGGATCACGAAAGGTCTCCGGAACGCTTTTCTAATGTTTGAGAAAAAACAGGGCGGGTACGTACCCCGCGCAACAAGTGGAAACGCATTCTGCGCGAGCGAAGAGGCCGCTAGAACTCCCAAAATTAAGGGATAACCCTAGGATTTGCTGCCGTTCATTCTAACGGATGATGAGGGGGAGCGGGAGGCGGATGACGCTCAGCGCATTGATCTTTATGGAAAGTTAATGGAAAATCATCGGATGGGGCGCAAGGCGGACGATCACTCCCGCCAAAAGAGGCTAATCCGAAAAATTTCGTGAACGCCGTGTCCGGATGCAACAAGCGCCCGCTCCTGGAATGGGGAGACGGGCGCCTGCGGCAACCGGCCTGCGGTCAATGGCGGGAGAACCGGTCGATGAAGGCCATGACGAGCGCGGAGAGGACGAACGTGAGGTGGATCACGACGTACCAGAGGAGCTTGTCGTTGGGAATGTCTTGGATGCCCATGAAGACCCGCAGGAGGTGGATCGACGAGATCGCGACGATCGCCGCCGCGACCTTGTTCTTGAGCGACCCCGTGTCGAGCTTTCCGAGCCAGCTGAGCTTTTCGGTGTCGTCCTTGATGTTGATCGACGAGACGTAGTTCTCGTAGCCCGGGGTCAATGCACCCTGATTTATATGTAATTTATAAGAGTACATCGCAAAAATGTACCTACCAATGTACTAAAAACAAGAGGTCTAGGGCGGCTGTGTATGGACGATCTGCATCAAGCACGCCTGGAGCACCGCGTCGGGGCCCCGCATGCAACTTCCTCGGCGTTCGCTCGGCGTTCAACCCACCCGGGACGCGCCCCAGGGCCTCCAGGAGCGCATCAGCTCCACTCCCTTCACCCGAGCACGACGCGCACAACGTCGGCCGTGTAGGCGCGTTGGAGGGGCGCCGGAGGGCGCGCGCCGCATCAGCATCCGCACGACAAAAAGCCCGCCGAGGATTCAACTCCCCGACGGGCTCATTCACCTGGAGGTCTAGAGGCCGCTCCAGCCGGTCAGCACGTGAGCTAGCCTCTCGGCGTCCTCACGATTCATCCCGGCGTCGTACTCCAGAATCGCGGCGCGCTCCTCGAACTCCTCTCGGCGTCCCTCAGCGTCCGATGCGTTACCGACAGTGCTTGCACCCCCACCCCCTCTAGAGTCGGTTACACCGGTTACGCAGTTACAGCCTAGAGCCGCAGGCGTTTCGGGACAGCCAATGAAGTTACGTAACTTGACGCATCGGTTACGCGGCTCCGGTTTCATCGTCTTCGTCATCCACTTCGAGCGGCGGGAGGTAGGTTGCGAACGCGCGACGGAACGATTCGAGCGGGTAGAACTTCATCACCGTTTTGCCCGCCAGGTCCGGCATGGAACGCTCCTCCACCGTGAGCCGCACGCTCACCGACTTCACGCGATAGGGCTGGAGCGCCCGCCCAAGGGCCGTAGGCGTCAGCGAACTTGTACCGTGCGGCGACCAATCCTTTTCCTTGTCGGCCATGAGCACTTGACACAGCCGGAGCACCATCACGGCGTCCCCGTGTTTCGTCTCCCGGACATTGAACCTCAGCCCGGTTCCATCAAGAGCGACAAAATCGAACCCGGTCCCCGTATCAGACTTTTCTGCCCTTTGGATGATTTCGCGAATGTCGCACAACAACGTGTATCCACGGTCTTCAGTCTCAGGAGCGTCGTTCTTCAGCTCCACGGCCGCCGCCGTGAGCGCCTGGAGGTCTGCTTCCCCCGCGAACTGCGCTAGCGTGAAGAGCGGTTCCCACTTGTCGCACTCCCGACTATTGAAGGATTCGGGGTAGCGGGGGCGTTCATGCGGCCTGAGGCCCTTCATCTTTGGCCCCCACTCGACGGCGAGGCGCGCCATTTTGCGGCGCAATACCTCCAGGTCCTTTTGCGGAACGTCCCTCAGCTTCGTCAACTTCCGCCCCTTCGGCGCGGGTTCCAGTTTCACGATGATTGCTCGGTCCATCAGGGCGGCCCCAGCTCCGTCTGCACGAATGCCGGAGAAAACCTTCATCCCGAAACACTTGAACGTTTTCGGCTTCAGGCTAGCGGAGTCCTTTCCGACGGTGCGCCCCACGAACGCGCTGTTCCGCGTGATCCCGCTGTTCAAAATGCCCTGCAACTCATCGTGGCGGGCGAGATAGGTATCCACCTCGTCGAAGAACGCCGTGGGCTCATACTCTTCGAGACTACGGAAGACGAAAGGAGCGGAGGGCGCCGCCCCGACAGGGAGCGGGCGGCGGCACAGCCCTTGCATCAAGTCCATCAACGTGGATTTCCCACACCGCTTTTGGGCCGCCGTAATCGTGAGGTACGGCGCGTATTCGGAGTACTCCAGGAACCAAGTGGCGAGGCAGAAATAGGCGACCGTCCGCGCCGCCGCATCCGAGCAATGAACGACGCGAAGGACCAGCGCGATCAGTTCCTCGACAACTGCCCGGATCGAAGGAACCTCCGGCCAGGGCTCCGGGTCAATCTGCCAGGGCATGAGTTGCGAGCCGTCCAACATAGCCGCGCGGAGCGCGCGCAACCCCTCTTTCCACTTATTTTGATCGAACTTCCCGAGCGCCTCGGGCAAAAACTTGGCGGCGTCATTAATGGTGTTCTGAAAGTCCTTCAGGAAGAGCGAGGCCATGAAGTCTATGGCTTTCGTGTGTTCGTCAACGGAGGATTCCTTCGTCTTCTCCTTGGCGCCGCTCCCGCGCTTTTGGGGCGTCCTTTTCTTGCGGCCGGTGCTGGAGGTGTGATCGGACTGATCGGGCTCGACCTCGGGCGCCTTGACGTCGTTCGCGGCGACGGCGCCCAACGGCACGTCCGCTAAAATCTCAATCACAGCATTTTCTTCAATAGCTCCGGTAGCGTTCACCGCCGGGGCTTTTTCTTTGACGTTGGTTGCGTCGGGGGTCATAGGTCCTCCGTAGCAATGAAGTAATCGTTCCAGTCCGTCGGCTTCTCACCGCCGGTCCGGGCCTTGAACCTCTCCTGGAGATTCACGTCGAACGAAGGAAAGTGCAGGGAGCCGCCCACGGCGACGGCGGCCCGGCGCCCCTCACGGCGCCCGGCTTCATCGTCATCGCCATAGACGGCGATCTCTGACTCGGGGAAACTCTTCTTCAGGCCGAGAGCGGTTGCGCGAAGGTTCCCGCAGGAGCGGGCCGCCGCACACGGAACGCCGAGCACCTGAGATACGCTCAGCGCGGTTGCGAGCCCTTCGGCGACGCCGATAACGGCGGGAGCTTCATCGGCTAGCGCAACTTCATCAGGCACCCAAAACGCGCCCGAGGCGCGCGCGCCAGCGAGTGCCGGTTTGCCGCCCGCCTCCGAGATCAACTCGACCGAACTGAGGCGCGTGCGGTGCGCATCCAGATAGAGCGGGACCACCAGCACGCGGCCGTTCATCGTCTTCTGAGTCTTCGGGTCATAGGGCCGGCGTCGTTCCCCGAGCACGCGATAGAACGCATCAGAGATCGAACACGCGTCAAGAACACCCAGCCCCGGGACGGGCCGGACGTGCTTGCGCGTCAGATAGGGATGCTCGACGCCCACGGCGGGCCGTACCGTCCGCATCAGCTCGGCGGCGACGGCGGCTCCCTTGGCGTACTCGGCCTCAGTTTCCTCTGCCCATCGACGTTGCTCCACAGCAGAGCGTTCCAGTCGAACGAGAACGTCGGAGGGCGTGAGCTTTCCGTCGGCATCGTCGAACCACAGGGAGCGCATGTCTTGAATCCAGTTCCAGGCGACGCCGCCCCGGCCGTCGGCGAACATGCGCACGCGGCCCGCGCCCTGCTTCCAGGTCTTCCCGTTGAATGCGGCCGTGACGTTCCAGGGGCCCGGAACAAGCCCTCGACGCGGGAACTCCACGCCGGCGGCGGTGCAGGCATCCTGCGGCGTCGAATAGATTCTCTCAGTCATCGCTTAGCCCTCCAGTCTTCAGGACCACATGGGCGACGGCATGCGCCGAGTGCAGGGCGTTTTCGATTTCGGTCAGGTCCAGCCACAGCCGATAAACCCTCATTTCGTCGTGAGAAATGCGCATAGCCTGTTCATCGCCCGCGTCGAACTTCTCCCGCTTGAACGCATTGAGCTGTTTGAGCACCAACCCCAGGGCGTTAGCTTGTTCCTCGACCTCTTTGAGCTCCCGCGTCATGCCGGCGATTACCTGGAGGTCCCCGGTACCGCAGGCCCGGAAGCAATCCGCGAGCGGAATGCCCCGGAGTTTTTTGAGTTCAAACACGCGAGCGCACTTGTCTTTCAGGGCGACTTCATCCACGCCCGCGTGCGGCGCACCGCACGGGCGTTCATTCATGTTCGTCATGATCCTCACCTCCTCAGGCGATATTCGGCATTCGCCCGGTGGATGTCCGCCGCGCTCACCACCTGGAGCACGTCGGCGAGAAGCCCGACGATCGAACCGAGTCCCCGGCATTCCTCAGCCGTGGGCGGATCAGTCTTCTGAGAAGCGTCAGCCGGCCGAGCGAGTGTGACGGCAACGAACTTCAGCCCGTCGGCAACGTCATCAACCAGTCCTTGAAGGTCCGGACTCAGCGCGGCGACGGCCGCGGGGTCATTCGACGCGAGCACATTGAGCACGAACCCGAGCCGGCGTTCCTCGGCGAACGAAGAGCCCTGGAGGAAGTGCGCAGAATCGAAGGGAGGGAGGGCGTCGGTCTTGACGCCGGAGTGAGTAGCGCGGTCAGCGCGCTGGAGGGAATCGGCCATAGTGCGGCCTCCTGTTGCATCGAATTGCAGAGAGTCGTTCTCCCCTGCGATGGGAGGGCGACGCCGTGCGGATTCGCAGTACCGCGCAACAGGGAGCGGCGAGTCCGAAGACTCTCCGCACGGCGTCAACCCGCAAACCTGTAGATACACTGCGGGCGCAATTCGGCCATACCGGACGCCGCCAAAAGAAAACGCCGTGGGCGCGAAAGCGCGCGGCGCGGCGGTCATCCGCCTGTTGCACTGAAGTGGACTGCGACCTCCACACCCCGCCGGAACGCGGCGGAGCGTGTTCATCTTAGCCCGGCGCACGGACGCCGCGCAAGGACGAATCCCTCCACAACGGCGACCGAGCGCGGCATCCTCGGCGGCGAGGCCGGTTCCACGAAGCGCGTTGTTCTCGGACTTAGCAGGAACTCGAACGACGTTCTTCTCGACGGCCTCATTCTTTTCGGGGCTAGACATAGGCCCTCCCCTCGAACAGCGCCCACGGGAGCCGGCCGTTGTTCTCACGCCAGTACAGCCAGGCGAGCACGCCCACGGCGTCCAGGCGGTAATCCACGAACGTAGGGCCGCCGTAGACGTTGGCGCGGCGCACGGCCTCCACGTGGTCCCCGAGGCCCGGGACGCGCTTTAGCAAGCGCCGGAACGAGAACGCGGCGGCGGACTGCTTGACGCCGTTCGCGCCCGCCCAATCGAAGAGGGAGAAGCGGCAAACACCATCATCCACCTGCACCGAGCGGAGCACCGCGTCGGCGGCGCAAGGAACTTCAGCGGCCTGAGGGGCGCCAACGCGGGATGCATCCTTGATGTCGGTATTCGTGCGGTAGAGATTGAGCGCCGCATTCAGCGCCTGGAGCGTGTTGCTCTTGCGTGCGTTCTTGCTCATTACGCAACCTCCTCGGCGTCGTTCGTCTCGGCCATCCGCGCCTGCATCCAGGCGATCAGGTCCGCGACGGGATAGCGGACGGAAGCTCCGATGCGGAACGGCTTAGGGAACGTCGGATCAGTCTTCCGCAGTTCGAACCACGTGGATTTACCGATACCGAGCGCACGGCAACCATCGCGAGCATCAACCGCGAGGCGGCCCGAGAACGTCTGAACAATGGCCTCAATCTGCTTTTCAGCAACCGCGCCGGGCGTCACTTCCGAGGCGGGAATTTTTGAGTTGCGAGTCATGAAAAATTCTCCTCATGAACCGGAGTCCACTAGCCGGACTCCTTAGCGGGCCGCATGAATGCTTGCGGCCTGAGGTGAATTCTTCACGAACCACCCTCAGCGGGGAGGGCGGAAATTAAAAGGTGACTGTCGAAAACTAAAAGTGACTGTCGAAAATGCTGAAGCGAAAAAACGACCGTCGGAAAATAAAAACGACCAACTAGGGGGCCACAGAAGCCGTTTGTGAGGGAGATAGGCGGCTAAGGTTACGGAGGTTGCGCTTAGCTCGTTCTAGCGAGATTTTGCGGCCAGTGTGCTGTTGGAATAGTTCCTGGAATTTGAATCCCTTTTGATCGCTTGTAAGTTTAAAGTCGTCATTTACACGTTTCGCAATCTCTATCAATACGGGATCGCTTGCGAGGGGCTTTCTTCCTCTCTTTTTGGGCTCGACCGGATTTGCCTCTAAGTCTTCTGAATTCGATCTCCTCTCTAAATAGTCTATATAAATATCGTCAACGAATTGAAACATTGTTGCCAAATTGGACGTAATATCGTTAACCTTTTCTTTAATTTCGGCAACTTCAATATCTGTAAGATCTTTTAGTGACTTTAAGTATGTGAATCTAGAGAAAAAATCTATAAGCCGTCCAATTAAGAAGCGCAATCTATTTTCTAGTTTACAGCTAATTGCGAAACTAGAAAAGCAACCACTCTCTATAATGTTCCGAACACATGCATCAATGCGGTCGAAATGATCGGATAGGCAGGTAAGTCTTAGTCGACTGCCAAACAATAGAACGGATCTTCCGTGATACGGCTTTTTTTTGTGGGTTATTTTTTGCGTTGGCGAAAAGGCTAGCAAGTTCATCCATCTTTGCTAGAGCGTCGTTTTTTTTGATTGTTGCACCAAGTTGTGATGTTATGTCTGCAATTGTATGTTTTAATTCGCTTATAATGTCGTAACCATCATCAAAGCGAATCCAGGTACCTATCCTTATCGCAGTTTGGTTAAAAAAATCATTTAGATGATATTCAAAGAGGGCGAATTGATTAGTCATTGCCGCATCCCTCCATCCCGCACGACGCATTGAAGAATGAGGCGAGGCGCGCCCTCAGCCTGCGGGATGTCTCTCAGCCGAGCACCAGGGGTAGCTACTCCCCCGGCGTGCGCACCTCATTCGTGAATCATACCGGCCCGGCCCGACGGGCCTCACGTGCGCGTCGGTCAAGCATTCCGGCCGCGGCGTGCGCGACGGTAGGGCGCCTCCGGCCGGGCCGCAGGGGGCATGAGGCCGGCGCCTGGAGTGCGCCTGCTTCACAGCGAAGGGAATGGGCGCCAGGGCCCTCAGAGAGGCCGGGGAACGGCCGCAGGCGCGCGGCTACAGTCCACCGGAGCGGCGCCGCGTCGGCCGCGTCGTGCGCGTCCTTCGGTCAGTTAGAGAACAATCCCGAGAGAGTCATTCAATCGGCGGGAGTTCTGATTGTTTTCGTCGTCGCTAGGTTCAACGCGCTTGCGGTCACCGTAGCGATAGGCGTTCCGCAGGGCCGCCGAGCGCGCATCCTCTTGTATCGCGATTTTCATCGCCTCAATGTAGCCTCGGGGAATCTCGACCTCACCCGCCAGGGCCCGCCGTGCGGTCTCATACAGTTCATCCGCTCGGGCCCGGCGCCTATCGTCATAGAAGTCTGCGGACGCCTCACGGGCGCGAATCGCGTCCCTCTGAAATTCCGAATATTCGTTTTTCCACCGACTCAGCGTAGACGCGCTCGGCATTCCCTCCATCGCGGCTATCTGTCTCTCTGAGTTCCCCTCCCGGAGTAAGGTGCAGATTGTCTCCGCCAGCGCGGCCGAATATTTCGACGGTCTCCCTACCTTGGGCGTCATGTTCCCCTCCCTCGTTGCTTGAATGCCTTTTCCACGCGCCCACGGGCCCACTAGGCGCGTTCTAGAGCCCTCTGAATAGGGAGGTGCTAGAGCGGCCGCAGTGCGCTTCTATGAAGATTCTAGATGGGTTTATCGCCCGATGAAGATTGAGAGGTTTTCGCTATTCAGGGATTCGACCTGAACGCGGGGTGCTTTTCCCTCGGGCGCCCGGTCCCTCGCGCGCGCGCGCGGATTGAGCGGAAAATTCGGCCAGGGCGGCGCCGCGTCGGCGGCGTCGTGCGCGTCCATCCGTGAGGCGCTCGGCCGCCGTCCTTCGGCCTGAAGCCGGCCTGCACC
>NZ_DAVZJY010000074.1:0-9937 GCF_052272535.1 Sutterella sp.
GGCATTCGGCATGCCGGGGCGTGCGCATATCGAAGAACGGGGACCCTTCCCTCAGGAAGAGTCCCCGCCTCGGTTTTTGGTGCTGCCGGCGGCTTCAGGGTCTTGGTCCCCTTCGCCGCCGCGGCTCACATCAAAGCGTCCTCACCGATAGTTATATCTGTGTCTTAGATGTAGCCGTAGAGCTTGCCGAGCACCCAGCCCATGCCGGTCGCGGTGAGAACACCGATCAGGCCCGGGAGGATGAAGGAGTGGTTGATCACGAAGCGGCCGATGTGGGTCGTACCGGAGCGGTCAAACTGCAGGGCAGCCAGGTCGGACGGATACGTCGGCAGGATGTAGTAGCCGTAGCAGGCGGACGAGAAGGCGACCACCAGCCCCGGAGGCGTACCAACCTGAAGGGCGACCGGGACGATCGTCGCAACAGCGGCGGCCTGCGAGTTCACGAGCTTGGAGACGAGGAGCAGCACGAGGGCGTAGGTCCACGGAGCTTCCTTAACCCAGTCCACCAGGATGACCTTCAGGTCGGCGAGGTGAGCCATGAACATCGTGTCGGCCATCCAGGCGACGCCGTACACCGCAACGATCGCGACGCAGCCGGCGTGGAACACCGAACCCTTCGAGATCATCGAGGCGCGCACGCCGCAGAACATGACCATCAGGGCGCCGGCGGAGAGCATGCACATCTGAATGAGCTGCGTCATGCCGAGGGCCTTCTTGCCGACCATCGGACGGAGGCTGGGCTCGGAGCCGAGCAGCGCAACGAACGCGATCGTGGCGAGGAAGATCCAGAGGGAGGCCCAGGCGGTCTTCGGGAAAACCTTGCCGATCAGGGTCGTGTTTTCGCCGTAGACGTACTTCTTCTGTTCCGGGTCAGAAATGAGTTTCTGGAACTCCGGATCCTTGTCGAGGTCCTTGCCGCGGAAGGACGAGTAGGTCGCTTCAGCGAAGAGGCCGACGATGGCCGCAGGGATCACGATCGAGAAGAGCTGCACGAAGCCGAACGGACGGCCGCCGACCTGGTAGCCGTCGAGCAGGGCGATCATCGAGACCGCAGCCACGGCAGCCGGCGAGCAGATCACGCCCATCTGGGCGGCGATGGTCGAAGCGGCCATCGGGCGTTCCGGACGGATGTTGTTCTTGATCGCAACGTCGTAAATAATCGGGAGCATCGTGTAGACCACGTGGCCGGTACCGCAGAGGATGGTCAGGAACCAGCAAAGGTACGGAGCGAGGTACACGACGGAACGGGGGTGCTTGCGGAGCACGCGTTCAGCGATCTGAAGCAGGCAGTCGAGGCCGCCGGCAGCCTGAAGGCTCGCGGAGCCGCAGACCACGGCCAGAATCGTCAGGATGACGTCGACCGGGGGCTTGCCCATCGGGATGTGGAACCCGAAGATCAAAACCATAAGGCCGACGCCGCCAATGAGGCCGAGGCCCATGCCGCCCTTTCGGGCGCCGTAGAACAAGCAGATCAGAACGATGACCAGCTGTATCCAAAAGTCATATCCGAGCATGTCTTTTCTCTCTTTGGAGTGAGGACGCAGGCATTATCGGCGTCCCCTCTCAAGAAAGGGGTAGGAGCTTGCTCCACTTTTGACTAAGTACAAAAAATTACAATTGACGGCGCCGGAATTTACATTTCGATCTAGGTCAGGCGTCGAATAAGTTCTCTGATTTGTCTGCATATTCCTGTGGAAACACCTAGAAGCGCCCGCCTCTAGGTAGTTTTGACTAGGGCAAAGCAGTCACCCTCTCCCCCCGATCAAACGCTCAATTTGTAACAGCCCCGACGCCTTTGGAAGCCTTTTCGCGACCGGTCCGCCGCGAGCGGGATTCCGAAAGGAGTACTCCCTTGAAGTTACGATAAACCCCTGACAACCCTGCAGATCCGCGCCTTCCTCACTCTGCGTGCTCTAAGTTTCCGTCCCTAAGATTTCCTCACTGTCCTCCTCCGTCGAATACCCGCCGGTCCCGACGACCGGCCATTTACTCCGCATCCGTCATGCAACGCAAATCCGTTCTCTGCGCGCTCCTCGCGGCAGCCGTCCTCACCCTCGCCGGCTGCGGCCAGCAGAAGTCCACTCCCGCGCCGCGCGCGCCGCTCCCCGTCGAGACCATAGAAGTGAAGGCGGCCGACGAGGCGCACTGGCTCGAAACGATCGGCCAGGCCGAGTCGGGCGCCGCCCTTGAGGTGAAGCCTCAGGCGACGGGCCGCATCCTCACGGTCAACTACCGAGAGGGCGAGCGGGTCGAGGCGGGCCGGGTGCTCTTTGAGATCGACCCGTCGAGCCTCTCGGCGCAGCTCGCCTCGGCCGAGGCCGCCCGCCGTCAGCTCGAAGACGAGTACGCCCAGGCCGACCGCGAGTGGAGGCGCTCGAAGGGGCTCTTCGAGGCGGGTGCGGGCACGAAGAAGGAGCTCGACGACGCGGCGAGCGCGCGCAGCCAGAAGCGCGCCGCGCTCGCGCAGGCGAAGGCGGACGAAGAGGAGGCGCGCATCAACCTCGGCTGGACCCAGGTGAAGGCGCCCGTGTCGGGCTTCGTCTCCAAGGCGCTCTTCAATCCCGGCGCCGTGGTCGTGAAGGAGTCCTCGGTCCTCGCCTCGATCACGCAGACCGACGACGTGCGCGTCGTCTTCTCGCCCTCGGACCGCGACCTCGCGGGCGCAGTCGTCACGACCGAGACCCCGGTTCGGGTCTTCCGCGCCGACGGCAGTGAAATTCCCGCCGCGCTCGACTACGTCGCGCCCACCTACGACCCGCAGAGGGGCACGCGCACGATGCGCGCGAAGATTCCCGCCTCGGCCGGGGTGCTCCCCGGAGAGTTCCTGCGCATCCGCTTCCAGACCACGATCGACCGCAGCGCCTGGCGCGTGCCGCAGCGCGCCGTGAAGCAACTCCCCGACGGCACCTACGCCGTCTTCGTGCTCGAGAACGGCAAGGCCGTGCAGAAAGCCGTCGAAGTGGGGCTCTGGGAGGGCGCCGACTGGGTGATCCGCTCCGGGCTCGCCGACGGCGACCGGGTGATCATCAACCAGATGATCAAGCTGCAGAACGGAACGGCCGTGACGGCCTCGTCCGATTCCGGCAGGAAGTCTGCGCAATAAGGAGCCCGCAGCATGCTCAGTCAGTTCTGCATCCGCAGGCCGATCTTCGCGACCGTCCTTTCGCTCTTCATCATCCTCGCGGGCCTCGTGGCGCTCCGGGTGCTCCCGCTCTCGCAGTACCCCAACATCACGCCGCCCTCGGTGCGCGTCTCTGCGACCTACGACGGCGCGGACGCCGAAACGATCGCCCGCACGGTCGCTCAGCCGATCGAGGACCAACTTTCGGGCATCGAAGGACTTCTCTACTACACGACGAGCATCCGCTCGAACGGCAACATGTCGATCCAGTGCATCTTCGACGTCGGCACGAACCCGAACGACGCGATGCTCGAGATCAACAACCGCGTGCGCACGGCCGAGCGGCGGCTCCCCTCGAGCGTGCGCGACCAAGGCGTCTCGGTGAGGAAGCGCTCGGACGACGACCTTCTGATGATGGCGCTCTATTCGCCCGACAAGTCGATGTCGGCGAGCGACATGGCCGACTACGCGACACTCAACATCGTCGATGAACTCAAGCGCCTCCCCGGCATCGGCGACGTGAACGTCTTCGGCAACGTCCAGTCGGCGATGCGCATCTGGCTCGACCCGGACCGCATGGCGAAGCTCGGCGTCACGACGAAGGACGTCGACGACGCGGTCTCCGCACAGAACGCGCAACACGCCGTCGGCCGCATCGGCACCTCGCCCACGCTCCCCGAGCAGCAGCTCTACTACAAGATCTCCACGCCGGGCCAGCTCCTCACCCCCGAAGAGTTCGGCGACGTCGTCGTGAAGAGCTCCTCGGCGCAGGGTATCGTGCGCCTGCGCGACATCGCCGCGACCGAAGTGGGCAAGCGCAGCTACGAATTCCGCGTGGACATGAACGGCCAGCCCGGCGTCAACATCGGCGTCTATCTGCAGACGGGCGCGAACGCCATGGCGGCGGCCGATGCGGTCAAGGCGCGCATCGCCGAGCTCGAACAGGCCTTTCCGAAAGGCAAGCTCGCCTACGTGATCACCAACGACACGACGGTCTTCGTCGGTGCCTCGCTCCAGGAGGTGTACCGCACGCTCGCCGAAGCCGGGGCCCTCGTACTGCTCGTGGTCTTCATCTTCCTGCAGAGCTGGCGCGCCACGCTCATCCCGATGCTCGCCGTCCCGGTCTCGCTCATCGGCACGATGGCGGGCCTCTGGCTCTTCGGCTTCTCGCTCAACACGCTCACGCTCTTCGCGATGACGCTCTCCATCGGCATCGTGGTGGACGACGCCATCGTGGTGCTCGAAAACGTCGAGCGCCTGATGCGCACCGAAGGGCTCTCGCCCTTCGACGCCGCCATCAAGGCGATGCAGGAGGTTTCGGGCGCCCTCGTCGCGATCGTGCTCGTCCTCTCCGCCGTCTTCATCCCGGTCGCCTTCCTCGGCGGCATCGCGGGCGAACTCTACCGGCAGTTCGCCGTCACGGTGGCCGTCTCGGTCGTGATTTCGGGCTTCGTCGCCCTCACGCTCACCCCGGCGCTCTGCGCGATCCTCCTCAAGCCCGTCGAGGAGAAGCCCTGGCGGGGGTTCCGGCTCTTCAACCAGGGCCTCGCGCGCTTCACGGTGCGCTTCCTCCAGATCGTGCGCCTCGCCCTCAAGCACCGCGTCGTCTCGGCGATGATCCTCGTGCTCGTCTGTGCGGGCTCCTGGGAGCTCCTGCAGCGCACCCCGACCTCCTTCATTCCGAAGGAGGACCAGGGCATCGTGCGCATGGCGCTCCAACTCCCCGAGGGCTCGGCCTTCCCGCGCACTGAGGCGGTCGCCGAAGGGTTCCTCGCGAAGATCAAGTCGCTCCCGGGCGTTCAGAACGTCGTCACGATGATGGGCTTCGACACGTTGGGCAGCGACATCCGCGCCAACGCCGCCACCTTCATCCTGCAGCTCAAGAACTGGAAGGACCGCACGATGAGTGCGGACGACTACCAGCAGCGGCTCTCGAAGTGGCTGCGCGAAAGCCCCGACGCCCGCGGCATCGCGGTGCTTCCCGCGCCGATTCCGGGCCTCGGCTCCTCGAACGGCTTCTCGGGCTACGTCACCTCGCACGGTTCGGACAACCCGCTCGTGCTCCAGGAGATCACCGACGGCTTCATCGAGGAGCTCTCGAAGCGCCCCGAGCTCACGGGGCTGAGAAGCACCCTCACGGCCGACAGCCCGCAGCTCGAGCTCACCGTGGACCGCGACCGCGCCTACGCCCTCGGCGTGGACGTGAACGACGTCTACGACACCATCTCGACGATGCTGGGCTCAACCTACATCAACGACTTCACGCGCAACGGCAAAACCTACCGCGTCGTGATGCAGGCCGACGCGAAGTTCCGTTCGCTCCCCTCGGACATCGGGCGCGCGGCCGTGCGCTCCTCTTCGGGTGAGATGGTCCCCATTTCGACCCTCGCCACCTGGAAGCGCGTCTCGGGCGCGGAGTCCCTCGGCCGCATGAACGGCTACCTCGGCGCGCCGATCATGGGCGCCGCGGTGCAGGGCGTGAGCTCGGGCGAGGCGATCCGGATCGTCGAGGAGACGGCCCGCGCCTACCTCCCGCCCGGCTACCAGGTGGAGTGGACGGGGCAGGCCTTCCACGAGAAGCGCATCGGCGCCTCCTCGGCCACGGCCTTCGGCTTCGGCCTCCTCGTGATGTTCCTCATCCTCGCGGCCCTCTACGAGCGTTGGTCGCTCCCGATCGCCGTGGTGCTCGCCGTCCCGTACGCCTTCCTCGGCGCCATGACGGCGATCTGGCTGCGCGGCACGAACAACGACATCTACTTCCAGATCGGTCTCCTCGTGCTGATCGGTCTCACCGCGAAGAACGCGATTCTGATCGTGGAGTTCGCCGCGCAGAAGATGGAGGAGGGCAAGGGCCCCTTCGAGGCGGCCATTGAAGCCGCGGGCCTGCGCCTGCGTCCGATCCTGATGACCTCGCTCGCCTTCATCCTCGGCGTCTTCCCGATGGTGGTGGCGACGGGCGCGGGCTCGTCGGCCCGCCACTCGATGGGCACGGGCGTCTTCGGCGGCATGCTCGCGGCGACCTTCATCTCCACGATCTTCGTGCCGGTCTTCTTCACCTGGTTCGCGCGGCACAAGAAGAAGTCCGCCGGCAAATAAGGCGCGGCGCTCCCGCCCGGAGACGAAAAAAAGCCCGGAGGCTCATTTGGAGGAGCTTCCGGGCTTTTCGTTTCTGCGCCGCGGGGTGCGGGACTTATTTGAAGAACTTCTTCACCTTGTCGAAGAACCCCGTGGACTTCGGATTGTGCTTGTCTCCGCCTTCCTTGAGGGAGGCGTCGAAGTCGCGCAGCATCTGCTTCTGCTTGGACGAGAGGTTCACGGGCGTCTCGATCTCGATGTGGAGGTAGAGGTCGCCCGGCTCGTGCGTGCGCAGATTCTTGATGCCCTTGTCACGCAGACGGAAGGTCTTGCCGCTCTGCGTCCCCTCGGGGAGCGTGATGCGGCTTTCGCCCTCGAGCGTCGGCACGACCACCTCGCCGCCCAAAGCGGCCGTCACGAAGGAAATCGGCAGCTGCATGTGCAGGTCGTCGCCGTCGCGCTCGAAGATGTCGCTCGGACGCACGCGGATCTCGACGAAGAGGTCGCCCGCCGGACCGCCGTTGACTCCCGGCTCGCCCTTGCCGGCCATGCGGATGCGCTGGCCGTCGTTGATGCCCGCGGGCACGTTCACCTGCAGCACCGTGGCGCTGCGCTTGTGACCCGTGCCGCCGCAGTCCGGGCACGGATCGGCGATCACCTCGCCCGTGCCGTGGCACTGCGGGCAGGTCTGCTGGACCTGGAAGAGGCCGTTGCTCATGCGCACGACGCCCGCGCCGTGGCAGGTCGGGCAGGTCTTCTTCGACGTGCCCGGGCGGCAGCCCGAGCCGTGGCAGGTCGCGCAGTCTTCCCACGTGGGCACGCGGATGTCCATCTTGCGGCCGTGCGCGGCGTCCTCGAAGCTCACTTCGAGCGAATAGCTCACGTCGTTGCCGCGCATCGGCTGCGGCCCCTGCGGACCCGCACCGCGGCCGCGGCCGGCGCCGCCACCGAAGAGGTCGGAGAAGATGTCGCCGAAAGCGCTCTGGAAGTCGCCGCCGCCCATGTTGCCGAAGCCGCCGAAGCCGCCCGGGCCGAAGCCGCCGGCGCCGCCGGCGGCGTTGGGATCGACGCCCGCCTTGCCGAAGCGGTCGTAGGCGGCGCGCTTCTGCTCGTCGGAGAGGACCGCATACGCCTCGCCCACCTGCTTGAACTTCTCCTCGGCCGTCTTGTCGCCCGGATTGCGGTCCGGGTGATATTTCATGGCGAGGCGCCGGTAGGCCTTCTTGATTTCATCCTGAGAGGCGCCGCGCTCTACGCCGAGCACCTCGTAATAGTTCTCTTCAGCCATGTCCGTTTCGTTGCACTAAACGTTTTCGTCGGCCTCCTGAGAGACCGGATTCATCAACCCAAGAAAGGGCCGGCTGGAAACTCTAGCCGACCCTTCTTGTGGAGGCGTCCCGAAAACCGCGCCTGCTTCGTCCGTGAAGGAGCGCCTCCCCCCTCGCGGGGGAGGCCTCGCCGCGGTCCGGGCCGGACGGAAGAGATTACTTCTTCACGTCCGTGAAGTCGGCGTCGACGACGTCGTCGTCCTTGCCGCCCGACTGCGCACCCTGCTGCTGACCCTGCTGGGCCTGCTGCTGGGCGGACGCGGCCTTGTTCATCTTCTCGCCGATCTTCTGAGCGGCGCTCATCAGACGTTCAACGGCCTTTTCGATCGCGTCCTTGTCCTCGCCCTTCGCCTTCTCCTCGACGTCCTTGATGGCGTCTTCGCAGGCGGCGCGGTCGGAGCTCTCGACCTTGTCGCCGAACTCCTTGAGGGTCTTCTGGACCTGGCTCACGGCGGCGTCGGCGGTGTTGCGGGCCTGGGCGAGTTCAAAGCGGCGGTGATCCTCCTCCTTGTTCGCTTCGGCGTCGCTCACCATGCGCTTGATCTCATCCTCAGAGAGGCCCGAGCTCGCCTTGATGGTGATCGTGTTCTCCTTGCCGGTGGCCTTGTCCTTGGCCGAGACGTGGAGGATGCCGTTCGCGTCGATGTCGAACGTCACCTCGATCTGCGGCAGTCCACGCGGAGACGGCGGAATCCCTTCAAGGTTGAACTCGCCGAGGAGCTTGTTCGAGGCGGCCATTTCATGCTCGCCCTGATAGACCTTGATGGTGACGGCCGGCTGGTTGTCCTCGGCGGTCGAGAAGACCTGCGAGTGCTTGGTCGGAATCGTCGTGTTGCGCTTGATCATCGCGGTCATCACGCCGCCCAGGGTTTCAATGCCGAGGGTGAGCGGGGTGACGTCGAGGAGCAGCACGTCGCGGCGTTCGCCCGTGAGGACCGAGCCCTGAATCGCGGCGCCGATGGCGACCGCCTCATCCGGGTTGACGTCCTTGCGGGGTTCCTTGCCGAAGAACTCGCGGACCACTTCCTGCACGCGCGGCATGCGGGTCATGCCGCCCACGAGGATCACGTCGGTGATGTCGTTCTTGTCGGCCTTCGCGTCGCGCAGCGCCTTGGTGAGCGGCTCGATCGTGCGCTGGACGAGATCCTCGACGAGGCTCTCGAACTTCGCGCGGGTGATGCTCATGTTGAGGTGCTTCGGACCCGTGGCGTCGGCGGTGATGTAGGGCAGGTTGATCTCGGTTTCCTGACGGCTCGAGAGCTCGATCTTCGCCTTTTCAGCGGCGTCCTTCAGGCGCTGCAGGGCGAGGACGTCCTTCGAGAGGTCGGCGCCCGTGTCCTTGCGGAACTCGTTGATGATGTAGTCGACGAGACGCTGGTCGAAGTCTTCGCCGCCGAGGAACGTGTCGCCGTTGGTCGAGAGGACTTCAAACTGCTTGTCGCCGTCGATGTTGGCGATGTCGATGATCGAGATGTCGAACGTGCCGCCGCCGAGGTCATAGACCGCGATCTTGCGGTCGGCGTTGCCGCCCTTGTCCATGCCGAAGGCGAGCGCGGCCGCGGTCGGCTCGTTGATGATGCGCTTCACGTCGAGACCGGCGATGCGGCCCGCGTCCTTCGTCGCCTGACGCTGGCTGTCGTTGAAGTAGGCCGGCACCGTGATCACGGCTTCCGTGACGGGCTCGCCGAGGTAGTCCTCAGCGGTCTTCTTCATCTTGCGGAGCACTTCGGCCGAAACCTGCTGCGGAGCGAGCTTCTTGCCGCTCACTTCAACCCAGGCGTCGCCGTTGTCGGCGCGCACGATGCTGAAGGGCGCGAGCTTGAGGTCCTTCTGCACTTCCGGATCGTCAAAACGACGGCCGATCAGACGCTTCACCGCGAAGAGCGTGTTCTTCGGGTTGGTGACGGCCTGACGCTTCGCAGGAGCGCCGACGAGGATCTCGCCGTTGTCCATGTAAGCAACGATCGAGGGCGTCGTGCGGGCGCCTTCGCTGTTCTCGATGACCTTGACGTGATCGCCTTCCATGATGGCGACCGCGGAATTCGTCGTGCCGAGGTCAATGCCGATGATCTTTGCCATTTGTCGTGGTTCCTTTTGTTTGCCGCGCCGTCCGCCGCTCCCTTTCGGGGGTCCGGACCATGACGTCCGGAGCCGCCGCCCAGGCCCGTCTCCTTTGGGGCGGGCGGGCTGCGGGAGCGACCGGGCGCAGCGCTTCTGAAAATCTTTCCGGCCGGCGCTCTTTGCACCCCTCGGGGGGATGCTCCGCACCGGCTCATTCGCTCTTTAATCCCTATATGGGGCCCGGCCGGGGAATTTCAAGCCCCGGGGTGAAAACTTTTTTGGGACGCCCACCGGGCGCCCCTCCGGGAAGCATGAAAAAACCCCGGACCTCCGTCTGGAGAGGAGCCGGGGC
>NZ_DAVZJY010000075.1:0-9839 GCF_052272535.1 Sutterella sp.
CGACCGTCCGGGAGGCGCCGCCCGCGCCCCGGGAGACGCCCCGCGCGGCCGCCTCCGGCGACCGCCGGGAGGACCTCGAGGCGCTGCGGGACATTCTTCCCGTCTGGCGCTCCGACCTCCCGAAACCCGTGCTCGCGGACCTCGTTCCCTCGGAGGAGGATGCGGCCGCCCGCCACGACCTCGCGGAGCTGCGCGCGCGGCTCCTCGAGCGCGCCGAGCGCCGGCGCAGCTTCTCGGCGCGCATCGACGCGATCGAATCGCGGCTCGCCGAAGCGAAGGCGCGGCTCGGGAATCCGCTCTCCGACGCGGCCGAGACGCAGTCCTTCGTCGATGCGCTCCTCGCCGACGCGGAGGGCTTCTCCAAGGAGCTCGCCGCCCTCAGGAACGCAAACGCCCGGCGGGCATGAAGTCGTCGGGCGTTTCAGGGAAGCGCCGGGGCGCTTCGGAGGATGCGGGGGCGGAGCCTCAGAGCGGCAGCCCCCGGTCGTCGTCTTCGGGCCGGGCCGCAGCGGGCTGCGGCCAGAAGTCCACGGGGCAGTCCTTCGCGTGCTCGAAGGTCACCTCCTCCCAGGCGTCGGGCTCGGAGAGGAGCTTTCGCAGGAGCTGGTTGTTGAGGCCGTGGCCGGACTTCTCGGCGACGTAGTGCGCGAGAAGCGGAGCGCCGAGGACGTAGAGGTCGCCCATGGCGTCGAGGATCTTGTGCTTCACGAACTCGCCCTGCTCGCGCAGCCCCCCGGGGTTGAGCACGCGGAACTCGTCCATCACGATCGCGTTGTCGAGCGAGCCGCCCTGAGCGAGCCCGATGCGGCGGAGCATCTCGACGTCCTGCACGAAGCCAAAGGTACGGCAGTGGGAGACGGCCTGTTCGTAGTTCACCTTCGCGAAGTCCACGTCGGCGTACTGGTCAGTCGCGTCGATCGCGGGGTGCCCGAAGGCGATTTTGAAGGAGAGCCGGAACCCTTCATGGGGCTCGAGGCGCGCGAGCTTGTCGCCCTCGCGCACTTCGACGGGCTTGAGAATCCGCACGAAGCGCCGCGGTGCATCCTGCTCGACCAAACCCGCGCTGTGGATGAGGTAGACGAAGGCCGCGCCCGAGCCGTCCATCACCGGAATTTCGGGAGCGTTCACCTCGACGAGGCAGTTGTCCACGCCGAGGCCGCTGAAGGCGCTCATCAGGTGTTCGATGGTCGCGACCGCCGCCCGGCCCACGTTCACCGTGGTCGCCATGCGGGTGTCGTTCACGTTGGTGGGCTTTGCCGGAATGTCCACCGCGGGCTCGAGGTCCACGCGGCGGAAGACGATGCCGGTGTCGGCGGGGGCGGGATGCATCACGAGCCGGATCTTGCGGCCGCTGTGAAGCCCGATCCCCACCGCGGCGACCGATTCGCCGAGAGTGCGCTGACGGAACATCTTCTTAGCTGCCGCTCGTGCGCAGATAGGTCGGAATCGCGTAGCCGCCGGCCGAAGGAATCGCGGCGGGTTCGCCCGGATTCTGCGCGGGCGGCTGCTGCGCGGCGTCGCCCGCAGGCTGCTGCTGCGCGCCGCGGCCGATGTCGTTCAGGGTCGGCGCGGAATAGGTCGGAATGTCGGGAGCGGCCGCCGGATTCGTGAAGCCCGCGCCCATGTTGGGCATGCCGGGCTGGCCCGAGCCATCGTCGGGGGAAGCCGGGTCGAACGGGTTGTCGAGGCCCGTCGCCACGACGGTGACGCGCACCTCGTCGCCCATCTCCTCGGAGATGGCCGAGCCGAAGATCACGTTCGCCTGCTTGGCGACGAAGGTGTTGAGCACGCCCATCGCCTCGCGGATCTCCGCGAGGGTGAGGCTTTCGTCGCCCGTGAAGTAGACGAGCATGCCGCGGGCGCCCTGCAGGTTCGCGCCCTCGAGGAGCGGGCAGGCGATCGCCTTTTCGGCCGCCACGCGCGCGCGGTCTGGACCCGCGGCGGTCGCGAGACCGATGATGGCGCTGCCGCGCTCGCTCATGACGGTCTTGAGGTCCTCGAAGTCCACGTTGATCGTGCCCGGCGTGTGGATGATCTCGGCGATGCCGACGCAGGCCTTGTAGAGCACCTCGTTGGAGGTCTCGAAGCACTCCTTCATCGTCGCGTTGGGCGGGCACTCCTCTTCGAGCTTCTCGTTGAGGATGACGATCATCGAGTCCACCTTGCTCTTGAGGTTCTCGATGCCGAGCTCGGCCGTGCGCATGCGGCGCGCGCCCTCGAAGCTGAAGGGCTTGGTGACGACCGCCACCGTGAGGATCCCCATCTCCTTGGCGATCTCGGCGATCACGGGCGCGGCGCCCGTGCCCGTGCCGCCGCCCATGCCGGCGGTGATGAAGAGCAGATTGGCGCCGCGGATCGCCTCGGCGACCTGCTCGCGCTTCTCCTGGGCCGCCGCCGCGCCGATCTCCGGACGCGCGCCCGCGCCGAGCCCGGTGCTGCCGAGCTGGATGTTGACGTGCGCCTTCGAGCGCTGCAGCGCCTGATGATCCGTATTGGCAGCGATGAACTCAATGCCCTTGGCGCCGTGCGTGATCATGTGCTCGACGGCGTTGCCGCCGCCGCCGCCCACGCCGATCACCTTGATCACGGTCTTGAGGGGATCAAAATCAGGAAGGACTTCAAAAGGCATCTCTAACCTCAGGAGGAAAAGTCTCGAAATTATCCAATATGTCGGGGGCCCGTGGGGGCGGCGCGCGTCAGTAGTCCCCGATGAAGAAGGTCTTCACGCGTCCGAAGAAACCCGCACCGCGGCGCACGCCGTACGCGCGCTCGTCGCCCTTGGCGCTCTCGGTCAAGGCGCATTTGATGAGCCCGGCGGCCACCACCGCGTCGGGGCGGCCAGTGACGTGCGTCTCGCCCTCGACTTCGCGCGGGATGCCGATGCGCACGCGGCGCCCAAGCACCTCGGCCGCCTCGTCGGCGATGCCGGGGAGCATTGCGCCGCCGCCCGTGAGCACCACGAGCTCGACGTGCTCGAGCGCGCCCGCGTCGGCGAGGAGCTTTCTGTAGATGCCGAAGAACTGCCGTACGCGCGCCGAGAGCGTCTTCACGACGAGCTCGCGCAAGTAGGGACGCGAAACGCCGCCCTTCTGCTCGACCTGCACGACCTCGTGCGGCAGGACCTCCGAGGGGCGGCATTCGCCCACGGCGCACTTGAGCCGCTCGGCGTCGTCGAGCCCGATGCCGAGCACCATCGCGAGGTCGCGCGTGAGGAGCTCCGCCCCCCAGGGACGCACGTCGGTGAACTGCACGCGGTTTTCCGAAAAGACGATGAGTGAGGTGGTTTCGGCGCCGATGTCGATCAGCACCGAGCCGCAGATGCGCTCCGTCTCCGAGAGCGCCGCCATCGCAGCCGCCCAGGGGTGCGGCTCGTAGTTGAGAAGCTCAAGCCCCACGCGCTGGATGCAGCGCTTGAGGTTCTTCGCAGCGAGCGCGGACCCGTAGAGCGCGTGCACGTGGCACTCGAGCTTCGGGCCCATGAGGCTCTTCGGATCGTCGGTGACGACGTCGCCGCACTTGTAGCCCTGCTCGATGAGCTTGATGAGGTCGCGCCCCGGAGGAGCGGCGCGCAGTGCCGACTGGCGCGCGTTCTCCGCGACCTGATCGACGTCGACGGTGCGCACCTCGCTGCCGCGCAGCACCGTCTGACCGGTGCAGTTCGCGCTCACGAGCGACCCGCCGCCGATCGAGGCCCAGACGCCGCTGATCTGCAGGTCGGCCGTGTACTGCGCGTCGCGCACGGCCCTCTGAATCGAGGCGACCGCCTCCTGCACGTTCGTGACGCACCCCTTTTCGAGACCCACCGACTCCGCCTGTCCGATGCCGAGGATGCGCAGCGACCCGGGCTCGTTCCCGGGACGCGCGACAAGACAGAGCACCTTGCTCGAACCGGCGTCGAGTGCGGCGAAGACTTCGTTCTCCTTGGTCTGCTTCTGCGGCTTCATAGTGGTGAGAGGGGTGTCTGAGGGGTGTCGGGTGTGTCTGCTTGAGGCGCCGCCCCGGCTGCGGGGACGACGGGGGAGGCCGGAAGGGGCTCCGCCGCGGTCGTCTCGGCCGCATCGGCCGCGGCGTCTTCGGCGTCGTCGACGGTTTCCGCGCCCTCGGCCCCGCCCGCCGCGTCCTCCGCCCGTTCGGTCTCGGCCGCACGGGCGACTTCGGCAAGATAGGCGGCGAGGGCCGTCCGGTCAACCTTGCCCGCGGCGATCGCGCGCCGGTAGCGCGCGTCGATCGACGACGGGGGGCCGCCCAGGAGTTCGGCCATCTTCGGATAGGCCGCAACCACCTGCCGCAGGCGCTCCTCGACGGGTGCGCCCGAACTTTCGCGCCCGAGCTCGACCTTCGTCGGCGGAATCGTCGGGCTCTGGAAGGTGAGCGACCAGCTGCCGCGGTCCGAGAGCGTCACGTCGGAGACGAAGACGCCGAGGTCGCGCATCATGCTCGAAAAGCGCCGGTAGCGACGCAGGAGCTCGGGCACCTCGTCGGCCGTGCCCGAGAGGCTCGGCAGATGCGAGGCCTCCACGCCCTCGTCGGGATTGGCCGCGAAGAGCCGCCCCTCGACGCTCACGAGCCGCCCGTCCTCGAACTGCGCGACCGCCTCGTAGACGGTCACCTCAATCACAAGCCGGTCGGGCCAGACGCGGCGCACGACCGCGTACTTCACCCAGGGCACGGTTTCGGCGGCTGCGCGCACCGCGTCGAGGTCGGCGGAGAAGTAGGTCGTCCCTTCGAGAAGCGGCTCGACCGCCTCGCGCAGGCGCGCAAGAGGCACCTTCTCCGTGTCGCCCTTCATCTCGAGGCGCTTCAGAGTGAGGTAGTCCTTGCCCGCGGCCGGAACCTGCGTCCACAGAAGGGCCGCGGTCCCTATGAGGACTGCGGCGCACCCGAGGCGCAGCAGAAGGCCCGTGCGCAGGCGCCGGGGGCGGGCGGCGCCCGCCCCCTCCCGTCGGGATTCGTCAAGGGGAATCTGCCGGAGCGCCTCGCCGGGCGCGACCGATTCCGGATGCCGGTCGGACAACGTCGCCTTCCTTCGCGTCAGTCGGTCTCGGCGAGGCCGAGCAGCTTCATGCAGAGCGAGGCGTAGTCGAGGTCCACCGCACGGGCGGCCATCGGCACGAGCGAATGCGGCGTCATGCCGGGCGCGGTGTTGATCTCGAGAAGCACGAAGCTCCCGTCGGGGCGCTGGAGTGCGTCCACGCGCGACCAGCCGCGGCAGCCGAGAACGGCGAAGGCCTTTTCGCAGATCGCGGCGAGGTGCTTCGCGGGCGCCTCGTCGAGCGCCGCCGGGCATTCGTAGCGCACCACGTCGGTGTAGTACTTGTTCTGGAAGTCGTAGCTGCCCTCGGGAGCGATGATCTCGATCACCGGGAGCGCCTTCCCGCCAATAAGCGCGATCGTGAATTCGCGTCCGTGGACGTACTCCTCGACGAGCGCCGTGTCGGCGCCGCCGCGCTGTGCGGCATCGAGCGCCGCGCGCAGGCTCTCGACCGTCACGTCGTCCTTCTGAAGCTTCGTCACGCCGATCGACGAGCCGTCGTGGTCGGGCTTCACGACGAGGCCCGAAGCGCCGTACCGCGCGATCAGGCGCGCGAGCTCCTCGTCGGAGGCGCCGGCGACGACGCGCTCGCCCTCGGGAACGGGCAGCCCCGCGGCGCGCCAGAGGGTCTTCGTGAGCTCCTTGTCCATGGCGACCGCCGAGGCGGTGACGCCCGGGCCCGTGTAGGGGATCCCGAGGCAGTTGAGGAGCCCCTGGACGGAGCCGTCTTCACCCAGCTTCCCGTGAAGCGCGATGAAGGCCGCGTCGAAGCGCCCTTCCTCGAGGAACCCCACGGCGTCGCAGGCCGGGTCCCAGGTCTCGACTTCAAGGCCCTTGGAGCGGAGCGCCTCGACGACGCCGCGGCCCGAAAGAAAGGACACCTCGCGCTCGGCGGAGATGCCGCCCTGGAGGACCACCACGCGCTTCAATTCATTGGCTGCTCTGGTCATTTCTCTTCTCTTCCTACATCCATCATGGGAGGCCGCGCACTTCTCAGACGCGGCCGGCAAGCAGGGGCGCGACGCGCCCGATCGAGCCCGCGCCCATCGTGATCACCACGTCGCCGTCGCGCGCGATGGCGTGCACGGCCTGCGGCACGTCCTCGATCTTCGCGACCACGGGGCCGTGGAAGCCCTGCGCGGCGATCGCGCGGGCGAGGTGCGCGCTGTCGGCGCCCTCGATGGGCGCCTCGCCCGCCGGGTAGACCTCAGCGAGCACAAGTCCGTCCACGTCCTCGAGCACCTTCACGAAGGCGTCGAAGCAGTCGCGGGTGCGCGTGTAGCGGTGCGGCTGGAAGGCGACCACGATGCGCCGCCCGGGGAAGGCCCCGCGCACGGCCGCAAGCGTCGCGGCCATCTCGTGCGGATGGTGGCCGTAGTCGTCGATCAGCGTGAAGCTCCCGGTGATGCGTCCGGAGGCGTCGCGCAGGGGCACTTCGCCCCACTGCGCGAAGCGCCGCCCGACGCCGCGGAATTCAGCAAGCCCGCGCGTGATGTCGGCGTCCTTCACGCCCGCGATCGTCGCGATCGCGATCGCGGCGAGGGCGTTGCGCACGTTGTGCACGCCGGGCAGATTGAGCACGACGGGCAGCGGCGAATGGTCGGGGCGCAGCGCCGTGAAGCGCATGCGGGTGCCTTCGGCCGCCACGTCGATCGCACGCACGTCGGCGTCGGGCGAGAGCCCGTAGCCGATCACGGGCTTCGTCACGCGCGGACGGATCGCGCGCACGTTCTCGTCGTCCACGCAGAGGACGGCGACGCCGTAGAAGGGCAGCCGCTCGAGGAAGTCCACGAAGGCGGACTTCAGGCGCTCGAAGTCGTGCCCGTAGGTGTCCATGTGGTCTTCGTCGATGTTGGTGACCGCGGAGATGACGGGCGTGAGGTTGAGGAACGACGCGTCCGACTCATCGGCTTCGGCGACCAGGAATTCGCCCGTGCCGAGGCGGGCGTTCGCGCCCGCACTGTTGAGCTTCCCGCCGATCACGAAGGTCGGGTCGAGGCCGCCCGCGGCGAGCAGCGACGCCGTGAGCGACGTGGTCGTGGTCTTGCCGTGGGCGCCCGCGATCGCGATGCCGCGGCGCAGGCGCATCAGTTCGGCGAGCATCACCGCGCGCGGCACCACCGGGATGCCGAGTTCGCGGGCGGCGACAACCTCGGGGTTGTCGGCCTTCACGGCCGAGGAGACGATCACGGCGTCCGCCCCGCGGATGTTCTTCTTGTCGTGCCCGTAGGCGATGCGCGCGCCGAGCTCCTGCAGACGCTCGGTGACGGCCGTGTGCGCGATGTCCGAACCGCTCACGACGTAGCCGAGGTTGAGGAGCACTTCGGCGATGCCGCTCATGCCCGCGCCGCCGATGCCGACGAAATGCAGATGGTTGACCAGAAACTTCACGTCTTCTTCTCTCTCAGTCTTTGCTGTGTTCTTTTCCGCGGCGCGCTACTTCGCGGCGCGCTTCTTTTCATGCTCGACGAGGGTCTCCTCGATCAGGTCGGCGACCTTCACCGCGGCGTCGGGCACCGCGATCGCGCGGGCGGCTTCGGCGACGGCGAGGAGCTTCTCGCGGTCCATGCCCTCGATGAGGGCCGCGGCCTTCTCGGGGGTGAATTCAGGCTGCTCAACGACCCACGCGGCCTTGCGTTCGGCAAGGTAGCGGGCGTTGCCAAGCTGGTGCTTCGTCGTCTTCGCGATGAAGGGGACGAGGACGGCCGCGGCGCCCGCGGCGCAGAGCTCCGAGCAGCTCGTCGCCCCGGAGCGGCAGATCACGAGGTCGCTCTCGCGGTAGCGCGCGGCCATGTCGTCGATGAAGGGCACGACCTCGGCGGCGACGCCCAGCTTCTCGTAGTGCGCACGCACTTCGGCGTCGCGCCCGCGGCCCGTCTGGTGGAGCACCACGGGACGGCGCTCGGCCGGGATGCGGGCGAGCGCCTCGGGGACGACGTCGTTGAGCACCTGGGCGCCCAGGGAGCCCCCGAAGACGAAGAGGCGCAGCGGTCCGAAGCGGCCGGCGAAGCGCTCCGCCGGCGCCGCAATCGCGGCGATTTCAGCGCGCACGGGGTTGCCCGTCGTATGGCCCTTGGCCCCCGCGAAGGTGCGCGCGCCCCCGGCGAAGCCGCAGGCGAGCGCGCTCGTGAAGGGCATGAGCGTGTTGGTGGACATCAGGAGGTCCGCGTCGCAGTTCATGAGCACGATCGGGCGCTTGAGGTTCTGCGCGGCGAAGCCCACGGGCACGGCGACGTACCCGCCCGTCGAGAAGACGAGGTCGGGCTTGATTTTCTTCAGGAGCGCGCGGCTCTCCCAGATCGCCTTGAGCATCTTGAGGCCGCCCTTGACGGCGCCCATCAGGCCCTTGCCGCGCACGCCCTGGAAGTTGAGCGCGTGGAACTCGATCCCCTCGCGGGCGACCAGAGCGCCCTCCATGCCGGTAGTGGTGCCGATCCAGACGATGCGCCAGCCGCGACGCTTCATCACGCGCGCCACGGCGAGGCCGGGCATGACGTGTCCGCCGGTGCCGGCCGCAACGATGACGAGCGTGCGCCCGCCGGACGCTTGGGTTTTGAGATTCTCAGTCACACCTGACCTCCACGCATCAGAATTTTGTTTTCCCGGTCCACCCGCAGAAGGAGTCCGATCGCGATCATTGAAGAGAGGAGCGCCGAGCCGCCGAAGCTCACGAAGGGGAGCGTGAGGCCTTTGGTCGGCAGCGCCCCGGAGGCGACGCCGACGTTGACCACCACCTGCGCGCCGTACCACAGACCCACGCCCTGCGCGAGAAGCCCCGCGAAGTAGCGCTCGAGCTTGATCGCCTGGCGTCCGATTTCAAACGCGCGGCGGATGAGCCAGTAGAAAAGAAAGAGTACGAGGATAACACCGACGAAGCCGGTCTCCTCGGCGATCACGGCCATGATGAAGTCCGTGTGGGCTTCCGGGAGATAGTTGAGCTTCTCGACGGAGCCGCCCAGTCCCACGCCGAAGATCTCCCCGCGGCCGAAGGCGATGAGCGAGTGCGAGAGCTGGTAGGACTGCCCGAGCACGTACTCCTCCGACCAGGGGTCGAGATAGGCGAAGACGCGCGAGAGGCGCCAGGGCGTCATGTAGATCATCAGGCCGACGAAGGCCACCACGATCGCCGTCACCGAGAGGAAGATCGTGAGCGAAAGCCCGCCGAGGAAGAGCACCCCCATGATCTCCACGACGATCACGGCCGTCGCGCCGAGGTCGGGCTGCTGCATCAGGAGGAAGGCAATCAGCACCATCGGCAGCGCGATCGGCGTAAAGCCCGAAAGGAAGGAGTGCATGTACTCCTGGCGCTTGACGGTGAAGGCGGCGGCGAAGATGAGCGCGCCCACCTTCACGAGCTCCGAGGCCTGGATGGAGAAGCCCCCGAGTTGGATCCAGCGGCGCGCACCGTTGACGCTCTTGCCCACGTAGGGCAGGAGCACGCACATGAGCGCAAGGATCCCGAGGACGCCGATCACGTTGGACCACCGGAACCAGAAGCTCATCGGCACGCGGTAGACCACCGCGCCCGCAGCGAGGGCGAGCACGATGCTCGCGAGGTGGCGCTTCAGCTCCCCCGTGTCCGCGAACGCGAAGGCGGCGCCCGCGCCGATCGACGAGGTGGCCGAGAAGACCATCACGGTGCCGAAGGCGAGGAGCGCCCCCACGCAGATGAGGGTTTCCGTGTCGAGCCCGGGCGCGGCGGAGCCGCCCCCCGCCCAGTCGTCGTCGCGGGGAATCACGCGGCCCCCTCCGTCTTTCCGGTCTCTTTCGTCCGTCCGGACGCTTCAGGCTCCTCGCGCGCGGCGAT
>NZ_DAVZJY010000076.1:0-9812 GCF_052272535.1 Sutterella sp.
GAGCGTTGGTCAAGTGGAGAATCCCCGTCCTTCAGGGCGGGGAGTGCGTCAAGCGCCGCGGATTTCGTCGACGACGATCCCGGCCGCGCCGAGGCAGATCGCGACGTCCGCGACGTTGAAGGCCGGCCAGTGCCAGTTCCTCCAGTAGAAGTCGAGGAAGTCGATCACGTACCCGGCGCTCACGCGGTCGCAGAGGTTGCCGACGGCGCCCGCGGCGATGAGCGTGAGCGAGAGACTGAAGAGCGTGCGCGCGTTGTGCTTCCAGAGAAGCCGCAGCACCACGGCCGTCACCGCGAAGGCGAAGGCCGAGAGCACCCAGCGCTGCCAGCCGCCCATCTCCGCGAGGAACGAGAAGGCTGCGCCGTAGTTGTGCGCGAGCACGAAGTTGAAGCCCGGAAAGACCGCGATTACGTCGCCCGGGTCGAGCGCCCGCTCGAACCAGAACTTCGTCGCCTGGTCGAGGGAGAGCACGAGCAACCCAAGAAACGCCCAGAGGGCGAACCGCGCGCCGCCCGGGCGGCCGCCCCGCGGGGAGGCGGCGCGCACGGGGCGCTTCTTCGCTTCAGCGCCCGCCATTTAGGCGAAGAGGCGCTTTTCGCCGGCGCCGAAGAGGTTCGTCACGCAGCGCGGGCAGAGCGTCGGATGTTCGGCGTTCGAGCCCACGCCCGGCACGTAGTGCCAGCAGCGTTCGCACTTCTTCTCTTCGGAGGGACGCACGGTGACCTTGAGTTCGCCGTCGGCGGCCTTCACGAGCTTCACCTCGGACATGATCATCACGAAGCGCAGTTCGTCGCCGAGCGAGGCGAGCGTCTCGTAGAGGCCTTCCGGAGCGGCGATCTCGCCCGTCGTCTGCAGCGACGAGCCGATCGTGCCGCGCACGCGTTCATCCTCGATCGCCTTCTGCACGATCGCGCGCACTTCGCGCACGGCCGCCCACTTGGCGAGGAGCTCCGCGTCGCCGCCCACTTCGGGGAGGTGGCGGAAGGTTTCGACGAAGACCGTGCCCGCCTCGTTGGGCGAGAAGATCGCGAACGCTTCCTCGGCCGTGAAGGAGAGGATCGGCGCGATCAGGCGCAGCAACATCCCGGTGATCATGTAGAGCGCGGTCTGGGCGGAGCGGCGCGCGGCGCTCTTCGGCGCCGTCGTGTAGAGGCGGTCCTTCAGAACGTCGAGGTAGAAGCTCCCGAGGTCCGTCGAGGCGAAGGTCTGCAGCAGCGTCACCACGTTGTGGAAGCGGTAGTCCTTGTACTCGGAGAGCACGCGCTTCTGGAAGTCCTCGGCGTAGGCGATGGCCCAGCGGTCGAGCTCGACCATCTCGTCGAGCGGCACCGACTCGGTCTTCGGATCGAAGTCGGAGGTGTTCGCGAGCAGGAAGCGCAGCGTGTTGCGGATGCGGCGGTAGGACTCGACCACGCGGTTGAGAATCGTCGGCCCGAGGCGCAGTTCGCCCGAGTAGTCGGTCGAGGCGACCCAGAGGCGCAGGATTTCGGCGCCAAACTTGTCGCTGATCTCCTGCGGACGGACGATGTTGCCCTTCGACTTGGACATCTTCTCGCCCTTCTCATCGACGCAGAAGCCGTGCGTGAGGAGCTGGTTGTAGGGCGGACGGCCGTCCAACATCGTGCCCGTGAGGAGCGACGAGTGGAACCAGCCGCGGTGCTGGTCGGAGCCTTCGAGGTAGAGGTCGGCCGGCCACTGCAGGATGTCCTTGTGCGAGCCGCGCAGCACCGTGTAGTGCGTCGTGCCCGAGTCGAACCAGACGTCGAGGATGTCGGTGGACTTCACGTAGTCCTTCGCCTCGTCGCCCAGGAGGTCTTCGGGCTTCACCTTGGCCCAGGCCTCGATGCCGCCTTCGGCGACCAGCGCCTCGGCCTTCTTCATGAGCTCGAGCGTGTCGGGGTGAAGTTCGCCCGTCGCCTTGTTGAGGAAGAAGGGCAGCGGCACGCCCCAGTTGCGCTGACGCGAGATGCACCAGTCCGGGCGGTTCTCGATCATCGCGTAGAGGCGGTTGATGCCCCACTCGGGGAAGAACTTCGTCGCCTTGACGCCTTCGAGGGCGGCTTCGCGCAGCGTCTTCTTCGAGGAGGGCAGCCCGAGCACGCTCTTCGTGTCCTCATCGGGCGCGTCCATGCGCACGAACCACTGCGCCGTGGCGCGGTAGATGAGGGGGGTCTTGTGGCGCCAGCAGTGCATGTAGCTGTGGACCATCTTGCCCGACGAGAGGAGCGCCCCGGCGACGCGCAGCGTGTCGAGGATCTTCGGGTTCGCCTGCCAGATGTTCATGCCGGCGAAGAACGGCAGCCAGGCGGCGTACGTGCCGTCGCCCTGGACGGGGTTGAGCACTTCGTCGTTCGTCATGCCGTGGCGCTTGCAGGAGACGAAGTCGTCCACGCCGTAGGCCGGAGCCGAGTGCACGATGCCCGTGCCGGAGGTCGCCTCGACGTAGTCGGCGAGGTAGACGGGCGAGTAGCGGCGGTAGCCCTCGTGCATCGCGTAGAGCGGATGCTTGAAGCGCACGCCTTCGAATTCGGCGCCCATCGCGGTCGCGACGGTCTTGCCCGTGAAGCCGTAGCGCTTGAGGCACTCTTCGGCAAGGTCCTTGCCGAGGATGAGGAGGCGGTCGCCGCAGTCGACGAGCGCGTACTCGAGTTCGGGGTGCATGTTGAGCGCCTGGTTGGCGGGGATGGTCCACGGGGTCGTGGTCCAGATCACCACCGAGCAGGGCTTGTCGAGCTTGACGCCGAAGATCTTCTCGACGCGCTCGTGGTCCTCGTCCGTGAGCTCGAACGCGACGTCGAGCATCGGGGACTCGCGGTCCTTGTACTCCACCTCGGCTTCGGCTAGGGCGGACTGGCAGTCGAAGCACCAGTTGACGGGCTTGAGGCCGCGGTAGACGTAGCCCTTCTCCATGATCTCGCGGAGCGCGCGGATTTCCGCCGCCTCGGTCTCATGGCGCATCGTGCGGTAGGGGTTGTCCCAAAGGCCGAGAACGCCGAGGCGCTTGAAGTCCGCCAGCTGCAGGAGCGACTGCTCCATCGCGTAGGCGCGCGCGAGCGACTGCATCTTCTCGACGGGGAGGTTCTTGCCGTGGAGCTTTTCGATCTGAACTTCGATCGGCATGCCGTGGCAGTCCCAGCCCGGAACGTACGGAGCGCAGAACCCTTCGAGGGTCTTCTCCTTGACGATCATGTCCTTCAGGATCTTGTTGACCGCATGGCCGAGATGGATGGCGCCGTTGGCGTAGGGAGGGCCGTCGTGGAGGATGAACTTCTTCGCGTCGCGTCGCGCGTCGAGAATGCGTTCGACGATCTTCTTCTCCTCCCATTCGCGGATCCAGGCGGGTTCGCGCTTCGGGAGGTTCCCGCGCATCGGGAAGGGTGTATCCGGCAGGTTGAGCGAATACTTCTTGTCGGCGTCCTTGGCCGCAGTGTCAGCTTTTGCCATTTTGGTCGTGGCTCCTGGCCCCCTCGGGCTCTTCAGGTCGGGCGCGGCGTGCGGGCGGCATCGTCTCCCGGCCCCTTCGAATGGGATCGGGCGGCGGTTCCGCGGGCGGCTGCGCTCCATGGAACAAAAAACGTTTTCCCGCGCTTCTTCAGGCCGGTTGCGCCTGACGCTCTGCCGGAGGGCTCGGGCCGCTTCCCTGCGGGAAGGCGGACCGGCCGCAGCCGGCGGGCCTCAGAGCACTTCGGCCGTCCCCGGGGCGAGCCCGAGGATCTGACGCGCGCGGGCGGCGTCGTTGCGGATGGCAGCCTTGAGTTCGTCAAGACCGCTGAATTTGCGCTCTCCCCGTATTCGCTCGACGAACCGCACGCAGATGGTGCGGTTGTAGGCGTCGCCGTGCCAGTCGAAGAGGTAGGTCTCGAGCAGCCACCGGCGCGAGTCGCTCACGGTGGGCCTGAGCCCCAACGAAGCGACGCCGGGAAGCGCCGCGCCCGGAACGATCCCCTCGACCCGCACGGCGAAGACGCCGGAGAGGGCCGGGCGCGCGCGACTGCCCGGCGGAATCGGCGCGATGTTGAGGGTCGGGAACCCGAGCGTGCGCCCGAGCGCCTGACCGTGGATCACGCGGCCGGCCATTGTGTAGTCGTGCCCGAGCATCACGGAGGCTTCGTAGAAGTCGCCCGCCGCGAGCGCTTCACGCACGCGCGTCGAGCTCACCTTGCGCTCGCCGTGGAAGAGAAGCGGCGAAATCCACGTCTCGAACCGGTAGGTCTTCCCAAAGTGCTCGAGGTCGTGCGCGCTCGCCGCGCGCCCGCTCCCGAAGCGGAAGTCTTCGCCCACGGTCACCCAGCGGGTGTCGAGCCCCTCGACCAACACGCGCTCGACGAACTGCTCGGCGCCTTCGCGCGCGATGCGTTCGTTGAAGGGAAGCATGTAGATGCGCTCGATGCCGCAGTCGAGAAGGCGCTTCACCTTGTCGCGCAGCGTGGAGATGCGCGGCACCGGATCGAGATGCGGGAAGTACTCGCGCGGATGCGGCTCGAACGTGAGCACCGAGGGCACGAGCCCGCGGTCGCGCGCCGCCGAGACGAGTCCCTCAAGAAGCGCCTGATGCCCCGTGTGCACGCCGTCGAAGTTGCCGATGGCGAGCGCGGTCGGAACGCGCAGACGATGGTCGGGAAGGCCGCGGAAGACGTGCATGGGAGTTCGAAGGGTGGAAGCGGTTCAAGGGTGGAATCAAGGCGAAAAATTATAATGTCCGGTGCGCCTGCACGCGCACGCACGGATTGGGGACGCCCTTCAACTTCGGCCAGATGATCTAGGAGTTTTCGCTCAAGCCGGCTGCGCGCCGCCCGGAGGCGGCAGGCCCGCCTCCGAGGTGCTTCCCAAAGACGCCGGAGGCGTCCGAGGCCGTTAGAATGGCGCCCTTTTCTCCGGACCACACGCGCGATCCGCTCCGCTTCCCAATGGAGCGGCCGTCGGCCTCCGTGCGCAAGGGGCTCCCACAAGGCCTCAAAACGCGCGGCGTCCGCCCGCCGCCCTTCCACCCCCACACACTTCTCCCGCACTCCACCATGAAGAACATCGTCATCCTGCTTTCCGGCCGCGGCAGCAACTTCGAGGCCATCCTACGCACGGCGCGCGCCGAAGACTGGGAGAAGGCGGGCCTCAAGATCGCCGCGGTCCTCTCGAACCGCCCCGAAGCGAAGGGGCTCGAGACCGCGCGCGCCGAAGGGCTCGACGCCTACGCCGTGGACCACAAGGCCTATCCCACCCGCGAAGCCTTCGAAGAGGAGCTCGTGCGCTTGATCGAGCCCTACGACCCCGCCGTGGTCGTGCTCGCGGGCTTCATGCGCATCCTCACGCCCACCTTCGTATCGCGCTTCGAGGGCCGCATCCTCAACATCCACCCGGCGCTCCTGCCGCTCTTCCCCGGGCTCGACACGCACCGGCGCTGCATCGAGGCGGGCTGCCGCGTGCACGGCTCGACCGTGCACTTCGTCTCGGCCGTCCTCGACGGCGGCGCGATCATCGGGCAGTCGGTCGTCCCCGTGATGACCACCGACACGCCGGAAACCCTCGCCGCGCGGCTCCTGCCCTACGAGCACAAGGTCTATCCGAAGTGCGTGCGCGCCGTCGCTGAAGGCCGCGTGAAGCTCGTTGACGGCCGCGCCGTGATGGACGACGCCACCGCGCGCGAACTTGCCGTCTTCTACCGCGACTAAAGGGGCGCTTTCGGAGCCCGAAGAACATCACCCGGCGACGGGCGCCATTCGTCCGTGCCGGACTCATCAAGACCAAAGGATTTTTTCGTCATGGCTGAAAACCATCCCAAGCGCCGCGCCTTCGCGATGCAAAAGCCCCGCCGCACTGAACGCGCCGAGCCGGGCAGAAGGCGCACCGAGCGTCAGATCGCCGCCACGAAGCGCCAGAACGCCGAGCGCGCCGCCCACGGCTGCGCCAAGCAGAGCGGCCCGAAGACGCCCGAAAGCCGCATGGCACCGCGCGCGCCCGGCCGCGTGCGCATCACCTCGCTCATCGTCGACGAGCTCGCCCGGGCGCTCAGGGTGATCCTGCGCTTCGACGGCCCCGCCGACGTTCTCATGAAGCTCTTCTTCAAGAGCAATCCGCAGCTCGGCATGCGCGACCGCGGCCTCATCGCCGAAGGGATCTACGAGGCGTTGCGCCGCTACGGGACGCTGCGCGCCGCGATGCGCCCGGTGCACCCGGACCGCGCGCCGAAGCTCGCCGCCCTCGCCGTGCTCGCGCGCCAACACGGGATCGACGCGATTTCGCCCACGGCGATCGGCTCCGAAGAAGGCCCCTTGAAGAACGTCCTTGCCTTCGACGTCTCGAAGGCTCCCGCGCACGTGCAGGCCGAGCTCCCGCAGTGGATGTACGACCTCATCACGGCGCAGTACCCCGACGCGGCGGACCTCTGCCGCTCGATGACCGAGGGCGCGCCCCTCGACCTCCGTGTGAATCTCCTGAAGACGAACCGCGACGAGGTCTTGGCCGAACTCGCGAAGAACGGCGTCGAGGCGCACCCGACGCCGCTCTCGCCCGACGGCGTGCGGCTGCCGACGAAGCCCGGCCTCACGCGCTGGCCGATCTACCAGGACGGCCTCGTGGACGTGCAGGATGAAGGCAGCCAGCTCATCGCCCGCCTCCTCACGCCGCGCCGCCGCGAGATGATCTGCGACTTCTGCGCGGGCGCGGGCGGCAAGACCCTGGCCCTCGGTGCGCTGATGCGCTCCACCGGGAGCCTCTACGCCTTCGACGTGAATGAGAAGCGCCTCGCGGGCCTCGCTCCGCGCATGCGCCGCGCCGGCCTCACGAACGTCCATCCGGTCGCGATCAAGAGCGAGCAGGATCCGCGCGTGCGGCGCCTCGCCGGGAAGTTCGACCGCGTGCTCGTGGACGCCCCGTGCACCGGGACGGGCACGCTGCGGCGCAACCCCGACCTCAAGTGGCGCCTCTCGCCCGAGGAGTTGGAGCGCATCAACGCGATCCAGAAGAGCGTGCTCAACCACGCCTCGAAGCTCGTGAAGAAGGGCGGGCGCCTGGTCTACGCGACCTGCTCGCTCCTGAAGCGCGAGAACCAGGACGTCGTGAACGGGTTTCTCGCCGACCATCCCGGCTGGCGGCTCGTTCCCGTCGCCGAGGTCTTCGAGCAGCAGGGGATTCACTTCGCCCCGGGCCAGCTCGAGCGCTTCGAGGGCTTCATGCAGCTCCTCCCCCACGTGAACAACACCGACGGCTTCTTCGCCGCGGTGCTGCAGCGCGACGAATAAGCCCTACGGGCGTCTACGGGCGTCTGCGGGCGCCCGAGGCAAAGAAAAGGCGGCGCTTCGGCCTTCCCTCGGGGAGTCTCGAAGGCGCCGCCTTCGTTTTTTCCAACCGGCGGGGCCGCGCGTTACGAGGGGTTGGCGCAGTTCACGGGCTTCGCGCCCAGGACTTCGGTGAGCACCTTCGGGTCGATGCCGACCTGGTAGCCGCGCCGCCCGCCGTTGATGAAGATTCTGTCGAGATCAAGGATCGAAGCTTCGACGTAGACGGGCATGCGCTTCTTCGTGCCGAAGGGGCTCGTGCCGCCCACGAAGTAGCCCGAATTGCGCTGCGCCTGCTCGGGCTTGCATGGGGCGACGTGCTTCACGCCGATCTGGCGCGCGAGGTTCTTCGTGGACACCTCGCAGTCGCCGTGCATGAGGATGATCAGGGGCTTGGTGTTCTCGTCCTCCATCACGAGCGTCTTGATCACGTGGTGATGGTCGAGCCCGCAGGCCGAGGCGGCGAGCGCCGTGCCGCCGTGCTCCTCGTACTCGTAGGACTTCTCTTCAAAGGGAATCTTGTGCGCCTTGAGCCACTGCGTGGCGGGCGTGAGGCTCTGATGCTGGGACTTCGACATGGGCGTCATCCATCGTCTTTGCCGCGGCCCGGGCGGGGCGCTCTTGGCTCCCCTCGGGGCCGCAGGAATTCAAGAAAAATGTCGTAGGGGATAGTACTACCGCTGCGGACGGTCAGCCGCCGCGCGCAGTCCGCGCCGCTTCGAGGTCGCTCTCCCAGAGGCCCTTCGGAAGCGGGAAGGCGACGTTCTCCTCCTCGCCCTTGAGCGTCGTGACGCGGTCGGCCCCGGCGTGGGCGCGCAGCCATTCGACGACGCCCTGCACGAGGGACTCCGGAGCGGAGGCGCCGGCGGTGATGCCGACCGTCTTCACACCTTCGAGCCACGCGGGATCGACGTGCTCGGCCGAATCAACGAGCCAGGCGCGCACGCCCTCGCGCTCGGCCACCTCGCGCAGGCGGTTCGAATTGGAGCTCGTCGCCGAACCGATCACGAGGACGCAGTCCACGCCCGCCTGCGCGAGCTTCTTCACCGCCTCCTGGCGGTTCTGCGTCGCGTAGCAGATGTCCTGGCGCTTGGGCTCGAGAATCGACGGGTAGCGCGCCTTCAGGGCCTCGATCACGCTTCTCGAGTCGTCCGCGCTGATCGTGGTCTGCGTGACGTACGCGAGCTGATCGGAGTTGGCGCAGGGGAGCTCGGCGACGTCCGCGGGCTTTTCAATGAGGCGGATGCCGTCCTCGACCTGCCCCATGGTCCCCTCAACCTCGGGGTGCCCGGCGTGGCCGATCATCAGGATCGTGCGGCCCTCGCGGCGCATGCGGCCCACCTCCTTGTGGACCTTGGTGACGAGCGGGCAGGTGGCGTCGAAGACCCTCAGGCCCCGCGCCTGCGCTTCGCGCGCGACGGCCTTCGGAACGCCGTGGGCGGAGAAGACCACGGTGGCGCCCTCGGGCACCTCGGAGAGGTCGTCCACGAAGAGCGCGCCGCGGGCGCGGAGGTTTTCGACGACCGTGCGGTTGTGCACGATCTCGTGACGGACGTAGATGGGGGCGCCGTAGATGGCGAGCGCCCGCTCGACGATGGCGATGGCGCGCGTGACGCCGGCGCAGAAGCCGCGCGGCTGGGCGAGAAGAACCTGCATGGGAGTCTCGGTTGATGGGTCTGTTGCCGCTAGGTTAAAGAAAAATGGGGTTTTGCGCACACGCACGCTCACGAACCGAGTACAATTCGCTCCCTGTCAAATTCTCCGCGCCGCCTGGAGCCCTGTACTGACACTGTGGGGAGCCAAGCCGGTCCGCGCCTGTAGTTGGCTGCGTCGCTGGTGGCGTCGCAATCGGAGATTGACGTAGAATCATCAACTTTCTGCGCTCGTTTGGTGCCGCCCCTTCTCTTTGAGGAGCAGGGCGGGGGCCTGCGAGACGTTTTTTATTTTTGGAGTTAAAGATGGCACGAGTGTGTCAAGTCACCGGTAAGGCGCCGATGGTCGGCCATCAGGTCTCGCACGCGAATAACAAGACCAAGCGTCGCTTCATGCCGAATCTGCAGTATCGCCGTTTCTGGGTTGAGAGCGAAAACCGTTGGGTTCGTCTTCGTCTGACGAATGCGGGCCTGCGCACGGTTGACAAGGTCGGCATTGATGCCGTTCTCGCGGATCTTCGCGCCCGCGGCGAAATCTAATTTAGGAGTTCACCATGGCGAAAAGCGCTCGCGACAAGATCAAGCTCGCCTCCACGGCCGGCACGGGTCACTTCTACACCACGACGAAGAACCGCAAGACCCAGTCTGGCAAGATGGAAATCTCCAAGTACGATCCGGTGGCCCGCAAGCACGTGATCTACAAGGAGACGAAGCTCAAGTAATTTGAGCTCAGGCTCCCGGCCCGCAGCTGATGCGGCGTCGCCTCAGGCTCCTTCGGGAGCGGACGGTGCGCCTCCGGCTGCAGGAGCTGGCGGAAGGCCCGATGTGGATTCGCTCCCGTCGGGCTTTTTGGCGTCCGTAGCTCATGAAAACGCCCCGCACGGGATCT
>NZ_DAVZJY010000077.1:0-9662 GCF_052272535.1 Sutterella sp.
GAATCTCCGTCCTTCAGGGCGGAGAGGATGTCAAACCCGGGCGCCCGAGTGCGCCCGGAAAATCCATCCAACAGGAGAAAGAGTTCATCATGAACCAGGCAGGCCTCATCGAACGTGTCACGCGCTTCTTCAATGCGATCGAATTGGAGTATGAATTCGATTCGGACGCCAAGGTCTTCTTCGCCGGCAGCAAGCTCGACTGCCGTCTTGAGCGCTGCCGCATCGTGATCGATCCGGAGGACGATCTCATCAAGTGCTACGCGTTCCTCCCGAATGTGGACGAGGCGCACCGCCCGGCGGTCGCCGAATTCATCACCCGCGCGAACTACGGCCTCAAGCGCGGCAACTTCGAGTTCGACTTCTCGGACGGCGAAGTGCGCTACCGCATGTACGTGGACTGCCCGGAGGACGCCGGGGAGCCTTCGGACGAGCAGCTGGGCCACATGCTCGTCATTCCGGTCGGGATGCTCGAGCAGTACGGCAACGCTTATCTCGACGTCGCGGAGGGCCGCAAGTCGCCCGCTGAGGCGATTCTCGACGCGGAACGCTGATCCTTCATTGAACGCCGGCCGCCGGCCCAGAGGACGACACGCCGGAAGGCCCGAGGAGTTCTGTGAACCCGGAGTCGGGCACGGCGCGCCCGGAACGGAAAAAGGCTCCGGCGGTTTCCCTGCCGGAGCCTTCCGTCCTTCAGAAGGGCGGGACGAACCCGCCCAGAGGACGTGCGGTTACTTGGCGCTCTTCAGGATGTGCTCGACCGCCATGCGGCCGGAGTTGATCGCGAAGGACGAAGCCGTGCCTTCACCGACCTTCAGGTCGTAGGAGTCGCCGTACACGCCGCCCGCGTCATGACCGATCGCATAGAGACCGGGGATCGGGTGCTCGTGCTTGTCGAGAACCTGCAGGTCCGCATTCACCTTGACGCCGTTCAAAGACGTGAGGGTGTTCAGCTTGCCGCGGACGATGTAGAAGGGGCCCTGGTCGATCGTGCGCAGGTAGTACGGATCCTTGCCGAACTGTTCGTCCTTGCCCTGCTTGGCGTACTTCGTCATGCGCTCGGTGGTCGCGCGGAGCACTTCGGGAACCATGCCAGCCTTATTGGCGGCCTCTTCAATCGTGTTGCCGATGAAGACGTTGCCCTTCGCTTCGTTCTCCTTCAGGAGCTTGTCGAGTTGCGTGGCGGCCTGATGGCGCTGGATGAAGTTGCCGCAGGGGTTGGGATAGCCCTTGCCTTCGGTCGAAATCTCCTTCTTCGTCTTCTCATCGAAGACGATGTAGGTGTATTCACCCGTGCGCGCAATGGCGTTCGAAGCGGTCGGCCAGTCGATCGTGAGTTCCTCATTGAAGAAGCGTTCGCCCGTGGAGTCCACATAGAGGAGACCCTGGCGGAAGAGCGCGCGGACCTCCTTGTTGGGGCCGTTGCAGATCGCTTCGCCCGGAGCCGGCATGAAGGCGCCGTTGATCATCATCGGGCCGATGTTGTCGCCGACGGCGCCGGCCTCAAAGGCCATGCGGATGCCGTCGCCCGTGCGGCCCGGAGCGCCCACCGGGATCATGTCGATGCCGGTGAGTTCCTTCACCATCTTCTCGTTGAAGTTGTAGCCGCCGGTCGCGAGAATGACGTTCTTCGCATGGACGGTGATCGTGTCGCCCTTGTTGTTTTTGGCGACCACGCCCTCAACCTTGCCGTCCTTGATGATGAGCTTCTCGGCGGGGGTGGAGAGGAGAAGTTCGCCGCCCTTTTCCTTGAAGGTCTTCACCATGGCCTTCGGGAGCGAGCCGGCGCCCGGATAGATGTGCCACGTGAGGACGTCGTTGTTGCGCCAGGCGGTCTTCACTTCCTTCCAATGCACGCCGTGGTCATCAATCCACTGAATCGTATCGGCGGACTTGTCGACGAAGGCCTTCACGAGCGGAGCGTTGATGCGCCAGTGATGGTAGGCGGCCATGCGGTTGAAGGCCTCGGTCTTCGTGAGCTTCACGCCCTTTTCCTTCTGCAGGAAGCTTTCCGCGGCGAACGACCCTTCCATGAAGTTGCCCGCGCCGCCCGCGAAGGCGTTCTTCTCGAGCATCACGGTCTTGAGGCCGCCTTCGACGGCGCTCACGCCGGCGACCGTTCCGCCCGCGCCGGCGCCGACGATCACGAGGTCGACGTTGTAGGTCTGGTCGGCGGCCATGGCGCTCGTCATGGCGAGGGCGACGGCGGCGGCAAGCATGACTTTCTTCATTGTTCTCCTCCTTGAGAGCTGCGGTCCTGCGCCCTGAGGGCCTGAGGTGCGGCGCGGGCGGGATCCGGAATCAATCTGCAGTACGTAGTTTCGAGGCCGGATTGCTTAAGCAATTCGACGGGGCGCAGATCCCGCGGAATGCGTGGGTGAGGAGAAACCCGAAGTGAGCGGGCGCGCGGCCGCAGGCTTCAGCCGCGCGCGAGCTCGGCCTGCGCGGCGCGAATTGCCGGGATGAGGAGTTCGAACTGCTTGACGGAGTGCACGCCGAAGGCCTTGTAGACGTTGGAGCGGTAGACCTGCGCGGTGCGCACGGAGAGTCCCATGCGCTCGGCGACTGCGGCGTCGTTGAGTCCTTCGGTCATGAGCTCGAGCACGCGCCGGGGCTGCTCGGAGAGGCCGGCGAGAACCGCCGCGGCGTTCTGCGGCACGGCGGCGCCCGCGAGCGTGAGGCGGCTCTCGTCGACGGCGCGCTGAATCACGGCGAGGAGTTTCTCGGGATCCACGGGCTTCAGGAGAAAGTCCCGTGCGCCCGCCTTCAGGGTCGTGATGGCAGCGTCGATGTCGGCGTAACTCGTGATGAAGACGACGGGAAGCCGGGAGCCCCGGGCGGCGAGTCGCCGCTGCACGTCCGGACCGGAGAGGTCGGGCATCCTCACGTCGAGGAGCAGGCACCCGGGCTCGGCGGAGTTGAGGTCCTTGAGGAAATCCGCGCCCGAGGCGTAGGCGCGCACGCGCCAGCCTTCGCACTCGAGCATGAATTTGAGCGAGTCGAGGACTTCCGGATCGTCGTCGACGATGCGGATCACGGGGTCGGGGAGCTGGGTGAGGGCGTCTTTGGCGGGCATGACGGGGAGTCGTCCGGGAGGACGGGAAGCGTGAGGAGCGCGGCGGCGCCGCCTTCGGGGCGCGGCCGCAGCGAGAAGCTCCCGCCGTGGGCTTCGGCGATGGAGCTGATGATGATGAGGCCGAGTCCGATGCCGTTCTCCTTCTGCGAGGCGAGCGGCGTCATCGAGGTCTGGAGCTTTTCGGGCGTGAGCGCGCGCCCGGTATTTACGACCGAGAGGAGCGCGCGACCGTCCTTCACCTCGATGAGCGCGTCGGGGGCGTCCCCCGCGGCTTCCGCGGCGTTCTTGAGGACGTTGAGGACGGCGATGGAGAGTTCGAGCTCGTCGCCCTTCACCGTGACGGGCGCAAGTGCGATCTTCGCGGGGGCGAGGAGCCTTCCGGAATGTCTGAGGTCCGCGGCCGTGTTCTCCACCATCAGGTCGAGCCGGACGGACGTTTCGCGCGAGGTGCGGCCCTTGGCGTAGGCGCGTACCTTCTGCAGGATGCTCGCGGCCTTTTCGCTCTGCTCTTCAATGGTGCGCAGCGCCGAGAGGAGCGCCTCCTCCGTGCCGCGACCCTGACGGACGAGCGCGGCGAGGCCTCGCGCGCGGTAGCGGATCGCCGAAAGGGGCTGCCCCATCTCGTGGGCGAAGATCGAGGAGAGCTGGCTCACGACGCCCAACCGCGATAGGGCGGCCGAGCGCTCTTCGGCCGCCATCGCCTTCGCCTCGGTCTCGAGCTGCCGGCGGTGCGCTTCGGCGAGCGCCCGGGCGCGGCGCTCCGCGAGGCGCTCGACGGAGAGCCAGTGCATCACCCAGCCGGCCAAGAGCACCGTGAGGACGATGATGATCTCGCGGTATTCATCCCAGATGCGGGCGACGGTCCAGGCGCGCAGGTGCGCGTAGGGGCCCATGCGGATCAGGTGGAAGAGGTCGTTGACGCGCTCGAACTCCGTGGCGATGCTCCAGCCGAGGCCGCTTGTCGGGTCCACGGGCATCTCGAAGAGCGCCCGGGCGACAGACTTGGTGAGCGCCGGGTCGATGCTCGATGTCACGGCGACGGTCCAGCCCGGATAGAGGTCCGTCGAGCGCAGGCACGCCTGGTTGCCGCCCCTCTTGAGTGCGACGGGCTTGAAGACGCCGTGCAGCTCCGGATGGAGGTCCATGAGCGTCTCGTATTCGCAGACGCGGAAGACGCCCACGTCGGCGCGCCCGCTGCGCAGGAGGTTGAGGACCTCGGGCGGGCGGTCGTCGGTGAAGACCTCGCGCACGAAGAAGTCGTCGGGGTTGAAGCCGGCGAGTGCGATCTCCGCGAGCGGAAGCTGGTAGTTGATGAAGTTCGCGCGGTTGTTGAAGGCGGCGCGCAGTCCCCTCATGTCGGGTCGGCGATCGAGTTGACGTCCGTGCGGTCCGAGCGCGTGACGAAGAGCGCCGCGGTGAAGCGGTTCGGATCGGGAAAGCGCTGCGTGTAGACGGTGGCGAGCGCATAGGCGCCCGACGGGAGCGCTTCGACGTACTGGCCCGAACTCATGAGCGCGAAGTCCACCTCGTGGCGGCGCACCACTTCAAGGAGGTCCTTGAGCTCGTACTCGACGAAGTCGAAGCGCACTTCGGGAAGCGACCGGCGCAGGTACGCCGAGAGCGGCCGGCGGATGTCGGGTTCGCCCGGCTGGTAGTTCTGCTCGCCGTAGGCCTTCATGGGCTTGAGGTACCCGAAGCGCACGAAGGGCCCGGGGATTTCATCCACTTCGACGGTATGCCGGAGGACGGGCTCGGGCGTCGGCTCGCTCCGCATGCCGGCGGCGGGGAGTGCGAGCAGGAGAAGCGTCGTGAGGAGCGCGCGGAGCATGGGTGGAGGACGGGCCGTCGGAAAAGGTCCCCACACAATAGCGCGGGAAGGCGCTCTGCGGTTTTCCTCCGTGCGCAGAGGGACCGACAACCCCAAAAACAGAAAGGCACCGCGGACCGGAGTCCGGCGGCGCCTTGCGGGCGGAGAGCAGTCACGCTTGAAGCGTCAATCGCACTTGCCCGGACGTTCGGGCACGAGCGTCGTGAGCTTCCTGCCGTCCTTCGTCCAGAGGTCGATCCCGTCGCCCGACTTCGTGATGTAGGTCGTTTCCTTCAGCAGGCCGAGGAACTGCTGCTCGACCTTCATGAAGGCCGGAGCGCAGAGCTTCATCGTCGTGCCGATCTCGCAGAGATCAACCTTCTTGCCGTCCTGCTTGTACTGGCCGAGCAGGCGGTTGCAGCCCGCCGACCCGGAGAGGTTCCCGTCGGCGCCGAAGTTGAGCGTGGGCGGGAGTTCGCAGTCCTCGCTCACGCCGCCCGTCCACATGAAGTTGCGGCCGGCGAGTTCGGCCGCTTCGCCCGCAGGGCCGCCCGTGGCGGCGCAGCCGGCGAGAAGGGCGGCGCAGAGCGCGGCGGGAAGAATCGCTTTGATCATGGTGGGGGAACCTCGTGAAAGTCTGTTGCGCAGGAGGCGGCATGCCGCGCTCCTTCGGGAGAATGTTTTCGATCCCCGCATCCTACCGTATGGAGGCGGAGCGCTCGGCGCTTCGTAACAGTCGGCAAAGAAGTCGTGCAGGGCGGAAGGAAGCAAATGAAAAAAAGGCCGGGAGAGCGGCTTTGCAGCTGCCCGTCCGGCCCTTCTCCTTCTTCTCGGGCGGGAGGCACCGGACGATGTCCGGGCGCCCTCCGCCGCAAAGGGATGGAACTACATTTCGCCTTCGACGTAGGGTTCCTTGTTGAGGTCGCCCTCCATGTTCGAGACGACGAGCGCGGCGGCGACGTCGCCCACCACGTTGATCGACGTACGGATCATGTCGAGGATACGGTCGATGCCGGCGATGAGCGCCACGGCTTCGAGCGGAATGCCGACCTGCGTGAAGACCACCGTCGTCATGATGAGGCCCGCACCCGGGACGCCGGCGGTGCCGATGGCGGCGAGAACGCCCATCAGAACAACCGTGAGCTGGTCGCCCAACGTGAGCGGAATGCCGAACACTTCAGCCGCGAAGATCGCGCAGACGCCCATGTAGACGGCCGTGCCGTTCATGTTGATCGTGTTGCCGAGCGGAATCGAGAAGGAGGCGATCGCCTTCGAGGCGCCGAGCTTGCGGGCGGCATTGAGGTTCGCCGGGAGCGCGGCGGCCGACGAGCACGTCGTGAAGGCGACGAGCCACGGCTCGAAGATGCCCTTGAAGAACTTCACCGGACCGGTCTTGCCGAAGATGGCGACCATCGGCAGAAGAATCACGATCACGAGGGTCGCCGTCGCGAGGAAGGACGTCACGATGAGCGAGAAGAGCGGCAGTAGCACCGAGAGGCCGTGCTTGGCAACCGTGAAGGAAATGAGGCCGAAGACGCCGATCGGGGCGTAGCGCATCACGTAGCCGGTGACGCGGATCATCACGTCGCCCACAACTTCAAAGAAGTGGAGCACGGGCTTGCCGCGTTCGCCAAGGGCCGCAAGACCGAAGCCGAAGATCACCGCGAAGAAGATGATCTGAAGCATGGAGCCCTTGGCCATGGCTTCCATCGGGTTGATCGGCACGATGTTGAGGAGCGTGTCGGAGAGCGCCGGGGCCTTCACGGCCTTGGCGGCGAGGCCGTCGGTCGAGAGGTTGAGGCCGAGACCCGGCTGGATCAGGTTTGCGAAGAGCAGGCCCATCGCGACCGCGATGGCCGTGGTCACGCCGTAGACGCAGAGGATCTTCACCGCGACGCGGCCGAGCTTGGAGGTGTCGGAAATGCCCGCCGCACCGGCGATGATGGTGGCGACCACGAGGGGAACGACCACCATGCGGATCAGACGGATGAAGAGCGTGCCGAGGGGCTGGAGGTAGGTCTGAGCAAACGAGGTGTCGACGAATGCGCCGACCACCACGCCGAGTGCGAGGCCGATCATCATCTGCCACGCTAGCGATATCTTGCACTTACATGCCATGAGATTTCTCCTGCGCCCGGGATGGGCGTGAGATTGGGTGAGAGAAGCCGGAGGGCGCGCATGCCCAACAGGCCTGCAGAAGCCCTCATAAAGGCTCTCTGACTTGATTCGATTATATGATCGAGAATTTCCGTAGAATCAATCAGATTTATTAAGTATTGGTACGTAATGCGGACATTTGGAGGGAGCGGAGGAGGCAAAAACTCACATTTATCCGAGGGGTTGTAACGAAACGTTTGTAAAGTCGTCTGCAGGTTTCTTGCCTTATGTCAAATACGGAATCCCGTCCGATGGGAGCGACTCGGTCCAGATTGATTGAAAAACGGGCGTTTCGGGGTTTTCTGCGGGGGAGAGAGGTCGTTTCTAGGCTGAAAGGTGCAGAATGCGGGTTCCACCGAATGCGGTTTCTCCGCAGACCAAGCATTCCTCCCTACGTTTTTTCCACAATACTCAGGGCGGATCATGAGCATCCTGTTGATTCTTGAGGTTTTTCTCGCGAACGCCGCCACCCGCGCGCTCGCGCTCGGCTGCGCCTTCTGGCTCGTGGCGAAGCCTCTGGCGCGCTCGGCCGACGCGCTCCTTGCGGGTGCCTGCGGGTTTCTGCTCACGATGGCGTTGACGCACCTCCTCCCCGAGGCCTTCGAGGCCGAGGGGGCGGATCCGCACCGGCTCGGGCTCGCGATGCTCCTCACGGTTGCGGTCTTCTTCGTCCTCGGACGGCTCATCGGTGCGGGTCGCGCCGGACACGGGCACGCGGACTGCGGCCCGGCGCCGGCGCAGAGCCTCCCCGGGCTCTTCTCGGCGGCGGCCCTTCACGGCTTCGTGGACGGCGTGCTGATCGCCACCACCTTTCTCGTGAGCGAACGCGCCGGGTGGCTCGCGGCCCTCGCCGTCCTCGCCCATGAGCTCCCGCAGCAGGCCGGGTTCCTCGTGATCCTGCGCTCGGCCGGAAGGTCAAGCCGCGCGGCGGTGCTTTTCTGCCTCGGCACGGCTTTGGCGGCCGTCTTCGGCGGCTTCGCCGGGCTCGCGGCCGTCGGGTTCTTCGAGGGGCTGCTGCCCTATGCGCTCGCGATGTCTGCGGCCTCCTTCACGTACATCACGCTTTTTGCACTCCTCCCAGAAGCGTTTGAAGGGTGCGCGGGGCTGCGCGCGAACCTCGCCCGCCTCGCCTTCGTCTTCGCGGGCGGCGCATTGTCGCTCCTGCTCCTCGGCTTCGCCCACGATCACGAGGACGCCCACGCGGCGGGCGTGGAGATTCACGCGCCGCACGCCGAGGCGCCGGCGGAATTCCCCCACGCACACGACTGAAGCGCGTCCGGCGCTTGCAGCCCCTTCTGCGGCATTTCCTCCGCTCCGGTTGATCTCCTCCGGCACCGCCCTTTGAGGCGGACGTGAATGCCGCGCCCTTTGAGGTGCAGGGCGGGCCTCGAGCGCCGCGAGCGGGCGCCGCTCTCTACGATGCGTTTGGACTAGACGCGCTCCCACCAGCGGTGGAAGACGGGCCGCAGCGCCGGGTCGAGCGCGACGGGCTCGCCGATGATCGGCGTGGCGAGTGCGAGGCCGAGTTCATCGGCGGTGCGCACGGCGTTCTCGAGCGGATCCTTCCACGGGTGGTGCGAGATGCAGAACTTGGAGTTGTGGATCGGCATCACCGCCCGGGGTGCGAGCGTCTGCGCGGCGCGCCGCCACGAGGGCGGCAGCAGGTGCACGCCCGGCCAGTCCTCGTCGTACTGACCGTCTTCGAGCAGCGCGAGGTCGATCGTCGGGAAGGCCTTCCGGATCATCGCGAAGTGCCGCCCGAAGCTCGTGTCCCCTGAGTGATAGAGCCGGAAGCCTCCGGCTTCGAGCATGAAGCCCGCCCAGAGCGTCTGGTTGCCCTGGAAGGTGCGACCGGAGAAGTGCTGCGCGGGGAGCGCCGTGATCGTGAGGGATCCGTCCCGCGTGGACTCGAACCAGTCGAGCTCGGTGATGCGCTCCGGCGCCCAGCCCCAGAGGTCGAAGTGTGCGCCCACTCCGAGCGGGCAGACCACCCGCGCCACGCGACTTCTGAGCGCGACCGCGGTCGCGGAGTCAAGATGATCGTAGTGGTCGTGCGTGATGAGAAGGACGTCCGCCGGCGGAAGGTCGCCGGTTTGGAGCGCGTCCGCTCCGGGAAAGGGCTTGTAGAAGCCCGGAAACGGGAACGCCTGGTGCATCGCCGGGTCAATGAGGAGGCGCCTGCCGCCCATGCGGATGAAGAACCCCGAATGCCCGAGCCACGCGAAGTGGTCGTCGGGAAGATCCGCGAGGCGCGAGGAGGCGTGGGGCATGGGGCCTGCGGGGAAGCGCCCGGGATTGGACTCCGTGAGAAAGGAGAGCATGATCTCGGTGCGCGACTTCCCGGACTTCGACGTTTCGAGCGGATCGAGGTTGCGGAACATCCCGTCGGCCCAGTTGGGCGACGCCTTGATGCGCGCGAGCCGCTCGCCCGTGGGCTGGGTGCCGATCTCGGGACGCGAGAGCGCCCACCCGCCCGCCGCGGTGCCCGCGGCTGCGAGTCCGAGAAGCGCGGCGCCGCCGCGGATGAGTCTGCGTCGAGTATTGCTGGACATTCCTCTCTCCATTGATCCGCCGGGGCGCGCGGTCCCGCGGGCGGTTCCTGGTGCGGCGCAGATCGCCGCTAAC
>NZ_DAVZJY010000078.1:0-9624 GCF_052272535.1 Sutterella sp.
GCCTCTTCGGCCGGCCGCCCGCTTTTGACGCGCGCCGCGCAGCTTCTCCCTGCCGGCGGGCGGCGGGCGCTGCGGTAGGATGAGGAAAAGCAGAAAAACCAAAAGGAGGCCCCCATGCCGCTCAACCAACTCTTCCCCGCCGTGCAGCGCAAGGCGCTCTACGAGGGCGTGAAGGATGAGATCGCCCGGCGCATTCGGCAGGACGTCTGGAGTGCGGGCACGATGATTCCGAACGAAATCGAGCTTGCGCGCCTCTTTCAGGTGAGCCAGGGCACCGTCCGCCGGGCGCTCCATGAGCTCGTTGAAGCGGGACTTCTCGTGCGTCGGCAGGGCAAGGGCACCTTCGTCAACGACTACGGCCTCAACCGCGACTTCACGGACCGGCAGTTCGTGCGCATCCGCCCGGACCGCGAGGGCGTCTGGCGCTCCCGCGCGCGGCTCGTGCTCTTCGAAGAGATCCCGGCGAGCCTCAAGGTCGCGGGCCTCCTCGGCATCACGCCCACCACGCCGGTGCTCCACGTGCGCCGCGAACTCGTGGCGGCGACGATCGGCGCGGGCGAGAACGAACCGGGCGTCGTCGATGCGTTCGATGAGATCTTCCTCCCGCGCGACGTCTTCCCGACGCTCACGGCGGAGATGTTCGGCAAGGACCTCCGCACGCTCTACGGGCTCTATCAGGGGCGGTGCGGCGTGACGGTGACGCGCGTCGAGGACATGGCGAAGGCCGCGCTCGTGAATCCCGAGCAGGCCGCCGCCGCCGGCGTGGCGATGCCCTATCCGGCGATTCAGCTGCAGCGCCTCTCCTTCGACGTCACGGGTCGCGCGGTGGAGCTGAGGTACCTCACCACCATCACGGACCGCTGCCACTTCGTCTTCAATTGAGGGCTTCGCCTGCGGCCCGGTCTGCCGGGTGCTGCGGGCGTCTGCGGCAAAAACGGCCGACCCGGGGTCGCGCTCCGAACCGGCCGATGCAGTCTCCATGCATTCTCTTCGGCGGAGCGTCAGCTCGCCGCGCCTTCGCCCGCCTTCATGCGGCGGCAGACGAGAAGGAGAACGAGCCCGAGCCCGGCGGCGCAGACCGCCTCGGCCGCGAGGTAGGCGTTGGTGAATCCCTCCGGGGTGAAGAGCGTCTTGAGGAGCACCGGCCCGAGAACGCCGGCCGAAGAGAAGCCCGCGGCCATGATGCCGTAGTTGACGCTGTTGTATTTGAGCCCGAACGTCTCCACCGTGAGGCCGGGGAATACGCCCACGAAGCTCCCGTAGCAGGCCGCTGCAAGAACGAGCCCCGCGAGGAAGAGCGTCACGTCGCCCTGGCCCGCCGAGAGGACGTACTTCGGGCCGAAGCGGTCGTTCACCCAACCGCCCGAGATCATCGCGACCGGGTTGATGCCCGTGGCGATGCTGAAGATGAAGCCAAGGTCCGCGGCCGTGAGCGGCCCCGAGAAGACGCTCCAGGAGTAGAGCGACCCGGCGAAGAGGTTGGCGACGCAGAAGACGAAGAGCAGAAGCGAACGGCGGGAGAGGTGCATGGCGGTCCGGCGGCGGTGGGGGCCGTGAAGGCGGCGGGAGTAGGGGGGGTCATTGAAAATTTAAGGAAGAAGAAGTAGTTGTGTGCGCGCCCTGTCAACTCAGTTGCCTTTCTTCGCCTTTGGAGAGGGCGGTCTCGAGCAGAATGCGCTAAGAAGAAAAAGAAGACTCTCAATGAAGCCTTTGTTTGTCCAGACGGCCGACGGCATCCTCGAAAAAGTGAGGCGCGGCGACTTCACGCCCGACGCTCCCATCCCCAATGAGTTCGAGCTTGCCGCGCTCTTCGGCGTGAGCCAGGGCACGGTGCGTCGGGCGCTGAAGGAGCTCCGCAAGCGCATCAACTGGTTCGTGCCCGACGACCCGGCGAGGCGGTCGGGCGACCCGGTCGTGAAGCTCGCCTTCCTGCACGAGGAGGCGGCGGCCGGAGCTGCCCGCACCCTGTGGGCCATTCAGTCGAGCACGATTCGTCCGACGCCGTTCTCGATTTTGATCTGCGTGCCGTAGGGGTTCGATAGCCGCACGATGTCCTCTAGCACCGCCTCGTTCTTCGTGAGGCGCGGTACGCCGCGGCGGCCGCGCGGCAGATCCATGCCGAGGTCGAGCGGGTGGAGCACAACGTCCTTGATGCGGCCGCCCTCGATCGTCCAGCCCGCGGCGACGGCGCGCCAGATCTCGGGCATCACGGGAAAGCCGATCGTGTTGCAGCGGCTGCGGTTGTCCATGTACGCGCCCACCTGGGTGTCTACGGAAAGGCCGAAGTCCTTGAAGGCGTCGTAGGGCTGCAGCGCCACGGTCTCGGTCTCGAAGATGAAGTTCCCGAGGCTATAAAAGATGAGGCCGTCCTTGTAGCGCTCGATGCCGCGCACGAGGTGCGGACCGTGCCCGATCACGACGTCCGCGCCCGCGTCGATGCAGGCGTGAGCAAAGGTTTCGAGGAACTGCGCGGGCGTCTCGACGGACTTCCCGACCATTTCATGCGCGTGCAGGCTCACGAGCACGACGTCGGCCTGCCGGCGCGCCTCCTTGATGTCGCGAACCGTACGGGCGACGTCCTCCGGGTGGGGGCGCGTCTCGATGAATTCGCGTTGGTCGAGCTCGAACATCATCTTTCCAAAGGGCATGCGACCTTCAGGGAACGGAGGCGCGTAGCCGCAGGAGATCTTGTGCTCGATCGGCCAGTTGACGAGGGTGACGCGGGCGAGTTCGTGCACCATCTCGAAGTGTTCCTTCGTGACGTGGTGGATCGTCTTGAAGCGCAGCGGATTGAGACCGGGGCGGCCGATCATCTCGCCCGAGTGGCCGCCGGCGGCCGCGGCCGGGTCGAAGGTTGAAGTGATGCCGATCATTGCAACGCGCGCCTCGGGGGTCTCGAGGTAGACCGGCCGGGCAGCCTCCTGGAGCGTCATGCCCGTGCCGGCGAAGAGCATTCCGCGCTCGTTGAGGTGGCGGATCGTCGCCGCGCAGCCCGTCTGCCCGAAGTCGCCCGAATGGTTGTTCGCGGTGTTGAAGAGGTTGAAGCCGCAGCGGAGCATGTCGTCGAGCATTGTTGGGTCCGTATAGGCCCAGGTGCCGCCGCTCGCGGCCGCCGGGTATCCCTCCTGACGGTGGAATGTGGTTTCAAGGTTCGCGAAACGCACGTCGTGCCGCGCGATCAGGCCGCAGAGGTCGGCAAACCCTTCGTAGCCCGCTTGCGGGATGTGGCGGGTGATGAAGCTGTCGCCCGTGGCGATGAATGAGGTCTTCATGGTGGATCTTCCTGCAGGGCCTTTCGGTCCGGAGCGTGCGCTTCGGAGAACGGTGGGCCGGGGTTTCACTTTTGAGAGCTATGATCGGCCAGAGCAGACGGGCCTTCCATAAGGAGAAGCGCCGATCAGTTGACTGAGTTGCCGGACGTCGCTTCCGAATGCGAGGGCGTCGGCCGCCTTCGGCGCAGGCTGTCTCCTGAATTTAGACGCCGACCGGATCGAGGTGCGGCGCGCATCAGCTTCAGGAGACCGAGCCATGTGGGACGTACTGCTCAAAAACGGCCATGTCGTTGCCCCCCACAACAAGCGCAACGGCGTGATGGATGTCGCCATTGAGAACGACCGCATCGCCGCCGTGGGCGAAGGGCTGACCGGGCGCGCCCGAGCGGAGGACGACTGCGCGGGACTTCTCGTGGTGCCGGGTATCATCGACGCGCACATGCATCTCGGCATCTACGGCTCGCCCTACGGCGTGCGCATGTCGGCGCTCTCAGGCGTCACCACGGGCATCGACATGATCGGTCCTTTGGACGAAGTGATGCGCGAGGCGCACCGCACGGGCGCGGGACTCAACTTTGCGATCCTCGACCGGCTTGAACCCAATCAGCGCTACGGCACGGACAACCCGAGCGCGGTGCAGATCTTGCAGTTCATCGACGAGAGCATCGCGGGTGGCGCCCTCGGCATCAAGCTCGTCGGCGGTCACTGGCCGCTCACGCTCGAGGCATGCACCGAAGCCGTGCACCTCGCGAATGAAAAGGACGCCTACGTCGCCTGGCACGCCGGTACGATGACGGCGGGCTCTGACATCGAGGGCATGCGTCAGGCGGTCGAGGCCGTGGGCGGCATGCGGCTCCACCTCGCTCACATCAACTCCTACTGCCGCGGCCGCATCCGCGCGCCTGAACTCGAGGCGCTCGAGCTCCTCTCGGCGCACCCGAACATCTGGTCCGAAGCGTACATGAGCCCCCTGAACGGCACGCATCTCACGTGTGATGGGGACGGCCGCGCGCTCGACCACGCGACGAAGATCTGCCTCGGGATCTTCGGCCTTCCCGACACCCGCGAGGCCTTCCGCCGCCGCATCCTCGTCGCACTGCGCGACACGGGCTACATCACCGAGATCATCGAAGGCGAGGAGGCCTGCGCCTACTGGGAGAAGATGGGCACGAAGAACGTCGTCGGATGCTTCCCCGTCAACGTCGCGCGCTCGCGCCTGATGCTCACCGAGGCGAAGCGCGCCGACGGCACGTTCGTGTTGGACGCCATGTCCACCGACGACGGCTGCATTCCGCGCAACGTGATCGTCGCCATGGGCCTCAACCTCGTGAAGTTCGGCGTCATTTCGCTCTCGGAATTCGTGATGAAGCCGAGCCTCACCAACGCGCGCCATCTGCGGCTTTTCGACCGCGGACACTTCTCCGAAGGGGCGGCGGCCGACGTCACCGTGATCGACTTCGAACGCGCCAAGGCGGTGGAGACCTACGTGGGCGGCGTCGTCAACATGAAGAACGGCGTCCTCTACGGCTCCGGCATGACCGTGATCACCACCGAGGCGGGCCGCAGGGCGGTCGGCTGCCGCATGGTCGCCTCGAACCTCTTCAACTGCGCGCTCAAGGTGCCGCTCGACGCGTACCTCGAGAAGGTGGACTTCGACTCCGCCATCCTCGAGAAGGCCTAGTGGCGGCCTATTGACCGGGCGCGGAGGGCTCGGCATCTCCCTCAACCCATGAACGCAGACCGGCGGGGCCCTCGGGGTTCCGTCGGTTTTTCGTCTTCAGACGGCGCGCCTCCTCAGGAGAACCACGCTCTTGGTTTGATTCCCGGTGCGTTTTGGAGGCGGGTCTGCGCGGATTCTCGATCCCGCGTGTAGACTCGAAGAACGCGTCTTCGCCCGCCGTGCGGACCGAGGCGCCACGCTGAAACAACTGCGGCGACCCCTGCCGCAGTCAGGTAAAAGGAGGCTCCCATGAATGCATGGAGCAACTCGTTCGAAAGGAAGTGGACCCTCATATTCCTCTTCGAATACATTTTCATCATGATGCCGTTTCCGTGGTTCTACGACACGGACTACATCCCTTCTTTCTTGGGCGTTCCGCTCTTCATCTTCGGGTGGATTATCTACGGCGCCGTCGTGATTACAACGATCATCATCTGGTGGCGGCAGTGCGTTAATCGTCCCGAATACCAGGACGACGAGGAATAAGGAGCACTCCATGCCATACCAAGTAGAAACCTCCACGGTGCCGTTCCTCTTCGTCACCATCTTGTACTTCCTGCTCCTCTGCGGAATCGGTTGGTGGGGCAACCGACAGAACAAGAATCTGCGCGACTTCTTCACGATGTCGGGCTCGGCGGGCGCCGTGCTCTCGGGCATCGCGTACTTCTCGACGCAGTACTCGATGTCCACGTTCATGGGCGTGCCCGGTTCGATCTACCACGTCGGCTACGCGGGCCTCTCCGTCTCGGTCCCGGGCATCGCGTTCTCGATGATCATCCCGGCGCTCATCGTCGGCCGCAAGCTCATTCGGCTCGGCCACAAGTACCAGATGCTCACGATGGCGGACTACCTTGCGGACCGCTATGAATCGACCGCCATCCGCGGGTTCCTCGCCGTCCTCATGCTCATCTTCCTCGTGCCGATGATGGGCGCTCAGACAATCGGCGCGGGCGTGATCTTCACGACCTATACGGGTGCTCCGCAGTGGGTGGGCATCGTCATCATGGGCGTCACCGTCATGCTCTACTGCATGGCGGGCGGCATCCGCAGCGTGATGATCACCGACGTCATTCAGGGCGTCTTGATGTGCGTCACGGCCGTCACCACGTTCTTCGTGTCGTTGAGTCTCGGCGGCGGCCTGGAGGCGATCAACGCTAAGCTCGCCGCGGCGGATCCGAACTACATGACCTTCCCGGGCCACAACAACGCCTATCCCTGGCAGAACTACGCCTCGATGATCGTCATGTGGTCCTTCTTCACGATCGGGCAGCCGCATCTCTTCACGAAGTTCTTCACCATGAAGAACTACAAGACGATGTTCAAGGCGGTCATTCTCGGCACGCTCGGCATGTGGATGTCCGCCGTCTTCATCGAATGGTGCGGCGTCACGGGCGCGGTGAGCTTCCCCGGCATTGAAGGCAAGGAATCCGACTTCATCGTCCCGCTGATCCTCCAGGGCGGGCTCCCGTCCATCGTCTCCTCGCTCATGATCGCCGGCATCTTCTCGGCGGGCATGTCCACGATCAGTTCGCTTCTCCTCACGACCACGTCGGCCGTGTCGCGCGACCTCTATCAGCGCATCCTCAACCGGAATGCGACCGATGAGGAGACGATGCGGATGTCGCGCATCGTGACGGTGGTTCTCGGCATCCTCGCCATTCTGATCGGCATTCTGAAGCCCGGCTCGATCTTCTCGATCATCCTCTTCGCCTTCGGCGGTCTGGGCATCTGGGCCGCGCCGATCGTGATCGGCATGTACTGGAAGCGCACCTCGAAGGTGGGCGTCTACGTCTCGATGATCTTCGGCGAAGTGCTCTACTTCCTGATGCTCACGAAGCTCCCGGGCCTCTCCTTCGGCTTCAACCCGCTCATCATCGCCTGGTTCGCCACCTGCATCGTGCTCGTCGTCGTGAGCCTCTTCACGACGCCCGCCACGGCGGCGACGCTCGAAAGGCATTTCGGCAAATAGTCTTTCGTGACGGACTCCGTCCATCCAACAGGGGGCCGCCCGCGGGCGACCCCCTTCGAAATTGAGGAAAGAAATGTATCTCGCTGATCTTTGCTGGCAGGAGGCCGGGAAGGTCCTCTCCGACCCCGAAACCATCGTCGTCATTCCCGTGGGCTCCACCGAGCAGCACGGCTGCGTCGGGCCGCTCGGCACGGACTGGATGATCCCGGACGAGTTCTGCCGCCGCATCTCGGGAATGGACCACATCGTGATCGCGCCGACCATTCCGTACGGCGTCGCAACGCACCACATCAACTTCCCCGGCACGATCGACCTCGGCATCGAGACGATGATCAAGGTGATGGGGGCGGTCTTCGAGTCGCTCTTCCGCCACGGGGCGCGCCGCTTCGTCGTGATGAACGGTCACGGCGGCAACGATCCGGCGATTGAAAAGGCCGCGCTCGAGATCTACCGCAGGGGCGGTTTGGTCGCCCTCATCGACTGGTGGGGCATCGCGCCCAAACTCAACCCGGCCTGGCCGACCGGCCACGGCGACGCGCAGGAGACCGCTGCGGTCATGGCCTTCCGGCCCGACCTCATCAAGCCCGAATACCTCCTCGACAACGTCGTGTCCGCGCCCACGAAGAACTTGAAGCCCGTGCACATCAACACGGTTCTCTTCGAAGGCGCACCTGTGAAGATCATCCGCGAGATCCGTGACACCGTGAACACGGGCGGCTTCGGCGGGTTGGAGTCCAAGATGGCGACCCGCGAATGGGGCGTTGCGATGATGGACGGCATGACGAAGTGGATCGAGGACTTCATCAACGAATACCGTTCGGTGAAGCTTCCCGAAAAGGACTGGGAGTAGCGGGGGACGCGGCGATGGCAAAGAGGCAGATTCCGGTGGAGCTCGCGAAGCTCCTCGACGCGGTCGATCCCGACCGGCTGATGCGCACGGTCGAGGGCATATGCACGGGCGAGAGGCTCACCAATGAGGCCGAGGCCCGCGCGCTCAACTTCATGGCGCAGGAGTTTGAGCGCGCAGGGTGCCGCGTGGGGTGGGAGACGCATCCCGCCTACATCTCGACGCCGGGACGCGCGCGGCTCGAGGTCGGCGGCCGGGCGTTCGAGTGCGTGACGCACCCGATGACGCCGGCGACGAAGGGCGTTTCGGGACCGCTTCGGTTCCTCTCCCGATCGGAGGCGTCCGGACTCGGCCCCGACGCGCTTCGTGGCGCGGTCGCCCTCGTCGAGGGGCTGGCGACGGAGGCCGCCGTGCGGCGGCTTCAAGAGGCGGGGGCGGCCGCGGCCGTCTTCATCACGGGCCGGTCGATTCACGAGATGATCGTCTCGCGCGTGTGGGGGTCGCCCACGCCGGCGACGATGAACGACTACGTTTCGATTCCGGCGGTGAGCGTCTCATTGGGCGACGGCGCGGAGCTCCGGCGCCTCGCCGCAGAAGGCGCTGCGGCGGGAATCGAAACCGAGGTCGACACCCGCTGGGTGGACCTTCCCATCCTCACGGCCGACATTCCGGGTGAATCGGACGACTTCGTGATGGTGACGAGCCACATCGACTCGTGGTGGCTAGGCGCCATGGACAACGCCTCGGGGAACGCCTGCGGCGTCGAGATCGCGCGGCTCCTCGCGCCCTTCGCCGGGAAGCTCAGGCGCGGCCTGCGCATCGTCAACTGGTCCGGGCACTCTCACGGGCGCTACGCGGGCTCCACCGCCTACTGCGACGCGCACTTCGAGGAGCTCCGGCGGTACTGCGTGCTCAACATCAACGCCGACTGCCTCGGCGGGTGCGGCGCAACGGTGATGACCGAGGCGCCGTCGCTCGCGGCGACCCACGGCCTCGCCGAGCGGGCGCTCCGGGAGGCGGCGGGCGTTGAGAACTACGAAGGCCACCGGTATTCGCGAAGCTGCGACATGAGCTTCTGGGGGGTGGGCGTCCCCGCAGTCTTCTCCCAGGTCTCCGAGCAGCCTCCGGCGACGGGCGCCTCGGCCGACGCCTTCAAGGCGCTCTTCGGCGGCGGCACGAAGTCCGGGGGGTACGGTTGGTGGTGGCACACGAAGGACGACACGGTCGAACACCTCGATCCCGAATTCCTCGCCCGCGACGTCCGCGTCTTCCTCGACGCCGTCTGGCATGCGGTGACGGACGAGGTGCTCCCCCTCGACGCCGCGGCGGAGGCGAGGGACCTCGAGCGCGGGCTGAGGGTCTGGGCCGAAAAGGCTGCCGGCGCACTCGACCTCTCCGCGGCGCTCGAGCGCTCGGCACGACTCGTGCGTGCGCTCGAAGCTCTGGACGCAACGGTCGAGCGCGGCGCGTGTACGGCGCACTCGCGCAACTGCACCGTCACCGACGTGCTGCGGATCCTCATCCCGCTCGGCTACATCGAGGGAAGCATCTTCAGTCACGACCCGGCGGCCGGCGCGCCCTACGTGCCGATGCTGCGCGGGGTCGATGAGCTCCAGGGCGCCGACCCGCACTTCCGGCAGTGCCTCCTCACGGCGTTGAGGCGCCGCGTGAACGAGCTCACCTGGGAGCTCGGCGAGGCGCTCGCGCTCGTCGAAGACTGAGCGCTCAATCCGCTTGTGAGCTGCAGACGGCCGGCCCGGATGACCAAAAGATAGGCCTCGCGCAAGCCCCGTCCTTCAGGGCGAGGTTAGCGAGG
>NZ_DAVZJY010000079.1:0-9366 GCF_052272535.1 Sutterella sp.
GTCCGCCGCGGCCCCCTTCGGGGCGCGCTGCGCTGGGGCGGCGGGAACTCTGGTTTTTGCAAAAAATCCGCCCCTTGCGCTTGACGGACGAATTTGCGCAGTGGATAATGCGCACCTTTCCACGCATTGGACGTGCAGCGGCGTTTGCCGGGGATTCCCTCCGGACGACCGGGGCGCGTCGAGTACAAAAAGGCTCTGCAAACGTTCCCGCACGGGAGCTGAAGCAGGGCGGCGAGGTTTTACTACATGTACGCGATCATCAAGACCGGCGGTAAGCAGTACCGCGTCAGCGTCGGCGATCTGGTTCAGGTCGAGCTTCTCGGCCAGGACGCCGACACCCAGGTTACCTTCAGCGAAGTTCTCGCCGTTTCCGGCGAAGACGGCCTCAAGGTCGGCAAGCCCGTCGTTGAAGGCGCCACCGTCACCGGCACCATCACCAAGATCGGCCGCACCGACAAGGTCCGCATCTTCAAGTTCCGTCGCCGCAAGCACTCCATGAAGTCGGGCGGTCACCGCCAGTACTTCGCGGAAGTTCGCATCGACGCGATCAACGCTTGATTGGTTCTTCATTCCTCTCTTTGAGCAGAGCATAAGAAAATGGCACATAAGAAAGGCGGCGGCTCCACCCGCAACGGTCGTGATTCCAAGGCGAAGCGTCTTGGCGTGAAGGTTTTCGGCAACGCGGCCATCAACGCCGGCGGCATCATCGTCCGTCAGCGCGGCACGCAGTTCCACGCCGGCGACAACGTCGGTCAGGGCAAGGACTACACCCTCTACGCGCTTGTCGACGGCGTCGTCAAGTTCGAGGTGAAGGGCGCGTTCCATCGCCACTACGTTCACGTCGAACCGACGGCCCTCTGATCTCCCGTTTTTCCGAGATCAGCCGGCCGGGAACAACCGGACTGCACGCGGCCCTTCTGACGGGGCCGGTCTGAAGTGGTCCGGTCCGGATTGAAAGAAAGCCCAGTGCGGATCTCCCGGCTGGGCTTTTGCTATTCTCAAGCACCAGATTTTTCCATCTTCAACCCCGACATCCATTCGAGGCCCATTGTGAAATTCGTCGACGAAGCCAACATCGAGGTTCAGGGCGGCAAGGGCGGCAACGGCGCCGCGAGCTTCCGCCGTGAGAAGTTCATCCCGAAGGGCGGCCCCGACGGCGGCGACGGCGGCCGCGGCGGCTCGGTCTACGCGCTCGCCGACCGCAACATCAACACGCTCGTGGACTATCAGTACACGCGCAAGTTCTTCGCCCCGGCGGGCGAAAACGGCCGCGGCGCGGACTGCTACGGCGCGGGCGGCAAGGACATCGTCCTGCGCATGCCCGTGGGCACGATCATCCGCGACTCCGACACCGGTGAAGTGGTCGCCGACCTCGCCGAGCACGGCGCCAAGGCGCTGCTCGCAGCGGGCGGCAAGGGCGGCCTCGGGAACCTGCACTTCAAGAGCTCGGTGAACCGCGCGCCGCGTCAGTTCACGCCGGGCGAGCCCGGGCAGTACCGCTCGCTCGAACTCGAGCTCAAGGTGCTCGCCGACGTGGGCCTTCTCGGCATGCCGAACGCGGGCAAGTCCACCCTCATCACGGCCGTCTCCAATGCGCGCCCGAAGATCGCGGACTACCCCTTCACGACGCTGCACCCGCATCTCGGCGTGGTGCGCGTGGGCCCCGAGCAGAGCTTCGTGCTCGCCGACGTTCCAGGCCTCATTGAAGGCGCCGCCGAGGGTGCGGGCCTCGGGCACCTCTTCCTGCGCCACCTTTCGCGCACGAAGGTGCTACTCCACGTGATCGACGCCTGCCCGCTCGACGAGTCCGTCGACCCCTTCGAGCAGGCCCATGCGCTCGTCGCCGAACTCGAGAAGTACGACCCCGAACTCGCCGCCAAGCCCCGCTGGGTGGTCCTCAACAAGATGGACCTCGTCCCCGAGGAGGACCGCGCGGCGCTTCTTGAGAAGTTCCGCACGGCCTTCGCGCGCGAGCACGAGCCCGTCTTCGCGGTCTCCGCCGCGACCCGCGAGGGGCTCCCCGAGCTCATCAACGCGCTCGCGCAGAAGATCGACGAGGACCGGCGCGCCGAGCGTCAGTTCCTCGACGACGAACGCTTCGACGAGGAGCGCAGCAGCGCCGAACCCTACGACCCCGCCGCGCACTAAGATTTGGAAGTGAATCCACCGGCCGCCGCAGAGGCTAGAGACGCCTCCGGCGGCCTTTCCGCATCAAGACTTCGGACACGAGGAGGCCCGGAAATGACTTCACTCCTACAGAACGCCCGCCGCATCGTCGTCAAGGTGGGCAGCGCCCTCGTGACGAACGAGGGCCGCGGCGTGGACGTCGAGGCGATCGAGCGCTGGGCGCACCAGATCGCCCAACTGCGCCGCATGGGGCGCGAAGTGGTGCTCGTGAGTTCCGGCGCCATCGCCGAAGGCATGAAGCGCCTCGGCTGGAGCACGCGCCCGACGCGCGTGTGCGAACTCCAGGCCGCGGCCGCCGTGGGCCAGATGGGCCTCGTGCAGGCCTATGAGGAGCACTTCGCCCGCCACGGCATCGGCACGGCGCAGGTGCTGCTCACGCACGCGAACCTCGCCGACCGCGAGCAGTACCTGAACGCCCGCATGACCTTGATCGAGCTTCTTTCGCTCGGTGTCGTTCCCGTGATCAACGAGAACGACACCGTGGTGACCGAAGAGATCAAGGTGGGCGACAACGACACCCTCGGCGCCCTCGTCACGAACCTTGTCGAAGCCGACGTCCTCGTGATCCTCACGGACCAGCGGGGGCTCTACACGGCCGACCCGCGCTCGAACCCGGACGCGCAGTTCGTCTCCGAGGCGACGGCGGGCGACCCCGCGCTCGAGAGAATGGCGGGTGGCGCGGCGAGCCAGCTCTCGCGCGGCGGCATGATCACGAAGATCCTCGCGGCGAAGCGCGCCGCGCGCTCGGGCGCGGGCACGATCATCGCGTCGGGGCGCGAGGAGGACGTCCTCGTGCGCCTCGCGCAGGGCGAGGCGATCGGCACGCACCTGAAGCCCGCCTCGTCGATTCTCCACGCCAGAAAGCAGTGGATCGCCGACCACCTGCGCTCGGCCGGCCGCCTCACGCTCGACGCGGGCGCCGTGCGGGCGCTGCGCGACGGGCACACGTCGCTCCTGCCCGTCGGCGTCGTCGCGGTCGAGGGCGACTTCGTGCGCGGCGAAGTGGTTTCCTGCGTGGACGAAGCGGGGCGCGAAGTCGCCCGCGGGCTCGTGAGCTACGCCTCCGACGAGGCGCGGCGCATCTGCTGCGCGCACACCGAGGACGTCGTGCGCATTCTCGGCGCCTGCGACTCGCCTGAGATGATCCACCGCGACAACCTCGTGGTCCTCTAAGCTTTAGAATTCACCGTTTGTTCCTTTTTCGCGCCGCCTCCCGATCCGCAGGCGGCCTTTTTTCTGCCTCAGAAGCCCTCGGGCGGAGGGTCCCCGGACGGACCCGTTCACGCACGGGGCGGACGAATAGAACAGTTATGCGAGCCCGTTCCTTTTTCATTTCGACGCTTAAAGAAGCTCCCGCCGACGCCGACGTCATCAGCCAGCAGTACATGATCCGCTCAGGGATGATCAAGAAGCTCGCCGCGGGCGTGTACACCTACATGCCGCTCGGCCTGCGCGTGATCCGCAAGATCGAGAAAATCATCCGCGAGGAGATGGTCCGCGCCGGCTCCATCGAACTGCTCATGCCGATGGTCCAGCCCGCCGAGCTCTGGCAGGAAACGGGCCGTTGGGAGAAGTACGGTCCCGAGCTTCTGCGCATCAAGGACCGCCACATGCGCGACTTCGTGATTCAGCCCACCTCCGAGGAGGTGATCACCGACGTCGCCCGTCAGGAGATCAAGAGCTGGCGTCAGCTCCCGGTGAATTTCTTCCACATTCAGACGAAGTTCCGCGACGAGCGCCGTCCGCGCTTCGGCGTGATGCGCGGCCGCGAATTCACGATGAAGGACGCGTACTCGTTCGACCGCGACGAGGAAGGCGCCGGCAAGTCCTACGACCGCATGTACGCGGCCTATCAGCGGATCTTCAACCGCATCGGCCTCGTCTTCCGCGCCGTGCGCGCCGACACGGGCTCGATCGGCGGCTCGCGCTCGCACGAGTTCCAGGTGATCGCCAACGCCGGTGAGGACGTGATCGCGTACTGCCCGGATTCGGACTACGCCGCCAACATCGAGCTCGCCGAAGCCGCCTCCGTACTCCCGGGCCGCGCCGCCCCGACCGCGGCGATGGAGAAGCGCGCCACTCCGGGCAAGGAGAAGTGCGAGCTCGTCACCGAATACCTCGGCATTCCGCTCCTCTCCTCGATCAAGAGCGTGGTGCTCGCCGCCGACCGCACGAACGAAAAGGGCGAGCCGCTCCCGGCGAAGATCGTCCTCGTGCTGCTGCGCGCCGACCATGAACTCAATGAAGTGAAGGCGGGCCACATCCCCGAACTCAAGGAGGGCTTCCGCTTCGCGACCGACGCGGAGATCCTCTCGGCCTTCGGCTCCAAGCCGGGCTACCTCGGGCCGGTCGGCCTTTCCGAAGAGGTCGCCGTCTACGCCGACAAGACCGCCGCCGACATGAGCGACTTCTGCTGCGGCGCCAACGAAGAGGGCTACCACTACACGGGCGTCAACTTCGGCCGCGACCTGCCCGAACCGAAGGTCATGGACCTGCGCAATGTGGTCGAAGGCGACGCCTCGCCCGACGGCAAGGGCACGCTGCGCCTGCAGCGCGGCATCGAAGTGGGCCACGTCTTCTTCCTCGGCACGCGCTACTCCGAGCCGATGCAGGCGAACTTCCTCGACGAGAACGGCAAGCCGCGCCCCATGCAGATGGGCTGCTACGGCATCGGCGTCACCCGCGTCGCGGGCGCCGCTATCGAACAGCGCCACGACGACAAGGGCATCATGTGGCCCGACTCGATCGCGCCTTTCGAAGTGGTGATCTGCCCGATGAACTACGCCAAGAGCGAGGCCGTGAAGGCCGCCGCCGACAAGCTCTACGAGGAGCTCCTCGCCCGCGGCGTGGACGTCATCCTCGACGACCGCGACATGCGTCCGGGCGTGATGTTCGCCGAGTGGGAGCTCATCGGCGTGCCGCACCGCGTCGTGATCGGCGACCGCGGCCTCAAGACGGGCGAAGTGGAGTACGCCGACCGTGAGAACCTCGGCGAAAAGACGATGGTGAAGGTTGAAGAGGCCGCGGACTTCGTCGCCGGCCGCATCAAGCACAGCTGACGCCTTGGCGCCCCGCACCTCAGCCGCCGGCGGCGGGACAAACAGGTGCGGGAGCCGCCTCCAGCCGGCCCCAGGAAGCTCATTCGGGCGGTCCGTTTCTGCGGGCCGCCCGAAGGCTTTTCAGGGTTGGCCGAGGGGGCCCCAAGTCATGCGGAATCTGCATCAATAGACATAAATATAAATCAATTGTCTTTTATGGTTCCTCCGCCTAGCATCGGACGGAGGTGAAGGACGGCCCTCCCGGGCGACGCCCGCTCCCAAGAGAAACGGCGTGCCTCCTCGAGCGGGAGGCCCCGGCGCTCCGAAGCGGGCAGACGGCCGTTTCGGGAAGACTTCGGCCGGAGGTCCTTGCCCTTTCGCGCGATAGACGGTACGCTCGGTTGTTTCCTGCCGGAAGCTCCTCCTGAGGGCCTCGTCCGGATGTACGGCAGAGCCGGGCCCCGACGCGTTCCGTCTGCATCCCGGCAGCGCCATCGAACAACTGCAGAATGAAACTCCTCACCCAGCTCAGTGAAAAACTCTCTCCGAGCCTGAGGCGCCTCGCGGCCATGCTTCCCGCCCACAAGGGCAAGCTCGCCTGCGCCGTCGGCTTCATGCTGACCGCCGGTGCCTCCTCCTCGCTCATCGCGACCCTTCTGGGCAAGCTCACCAATGCGGGCTTCTACAACCAGGAGGCCTGGGTGGTGCTCGCCGCCCCCGCGGGCCTCATCCTCATCGCGTTCCTGCACGGCGGGAGCATGTTCATGAGCAACTATCTTCTCGGCAAGGTCTCACAGTCGATGCTGATCGACCTGCGCCGGGAGATGTTCCACAAAATCCTGCGCTGGCCCGCCGAGGAGTACCAGAAGAACCAGACGGGCATCGTCACGTCGAAGTTCGTCTTCGAGGCGAACTACGCCCTCGGACGCGCGGCGAAGTCGGCGATCACGCTGATCCGCGACACCGTCCAGGTGATCGCCCTGACAGTGATGCTCTTCTGGAACAACTGGACCCTTGCACTGGTCTCGCTCTTGATCGGTCCGTGCGTCGCCTGGCTCCTCAGGTACATCTCCCGGCGCCTCAAGACGGTGATGGGCTCGAGCCAGCACTCGATCGCCGAAGTCCTCGTGCGCGTGAAGGAGGCCTATGAGGCCGAGCGCGTGATCAAGGTGGCGAACACCTACGACGAGGAGGTCAGCCGCTTCAATGCGCTCAACGTGAGGCTCCGGGACCTCGCCGTGCGCATGACGAAGGTCTCCTCTCTGGGGACTCCGCTCACGCAGCTCTTCGGCATGTCGGGCGTGGCGGTCGTGCTGACGGCGGCGATGTATCAGACGCAGGCGGGCCTCATCACGATGGGCGACTTCGTGACGTTCCTCGCGGCGCTTCTCCTCATCATGCCGCCCCTGCGGCACCTGGCGGGTCTGAACGCCACCTTCGTGATGATGAACGTCGCGGCCGAGAGCATCTTCAACACGCTCGACACGCCGCTCGAGCGCGACGAGGGGAAGACGGTCCTCGGCCGCGTGCGGGGCGAAGTGCAAATCGAGGACGTGTCGCTGCGCTACCCCAACGCCGAGCGCGACGCCGTCTCGCACGTTACGATCACGGCCCGCCCCGGCGACGTCGTCGCCCTGGTGGGCCTGTCGGGGTCGGGAAAGACTTCGCTCGTCAACATGATCCCGCGCTTCTGGAATCCGACCTCCGGGCGCATCCTCATCGACGGCGTGGACGCCCAGGACGCAACGCTCGAGAGCCTGCGCAGCCAGATCGCCATCGTCTCGCAGGACGTGCTCATCTTCGACGACACGATCCGCGCCAACATCGCCTACGCGAAGACCGACGCCACCGAGGAGGAGATCCGCCGCGCGGTGGACGCGGCCGCCCTCACGGAATTCATCGACTCGCTCCCCGAGGGGCTCGACACGCCGGCGGGCGAAGCCGGCGACCGGCTTTCGGGCGGGCAGAAGCAGCGCATCTCGATCGCCCGGGCGCTCCTCAAGGATGCGCCGATCCTCATCCTCGACGAGGCGACTTCGGCGCTCGACAGCAAGTCCGAGCTCCAGATCCGCGACGCGCTCGCGCACCTCATGAAGGGGCGCACGACCTTCATCGTCGCGCACCGGCTCTCCTCCATCGCGGACGCCACGCAGATCTTCGCCTTCGACGCAGGCCGCGTCGTCGAGTCGGGCACCTGGGCCGAGCTCGCCCGCCGGGACGGTCTCTTTGCGCGCCTCTGCCGCCTCCAGGGGATCGATCCCGCGGCCGCAGCCTCCTCCCGCAACGCTCACAACGAGGTGCCGGCATGAGTCTCCTGCGCAGAATCCTCAAGAACCGCATCGACCCGAACCTCATCCGGCTCTACCGCTACCTCTGGGCCTACAAGTGGACGATCGCGCTCGCCTGCGTCTTCCTCCTCGGCTCGGCCTCCATGTCCTCGCTCACGGCGACCCTGCTCGGCAAATTGACCGACATCGGCTTCTACGACAAGGAGGCCTGGGTGATCTTCGCGGCGCCCGCGGCCTTGATCGGCGTCTCGCTCATTTTCGCGGTCTCGACCGTGATGAGCGCGGTGTTGATGACGAAGGTGAGTCAGAACGTGCTCGTGAAGCTGCGCACGGAGCTCTTCTCAAACATCCTCCGCTGGCCTGCGGACCGCTATCAGTCGAATCCGACCGGGCTCGTCTCCTCGAAGTTCGTGAACGAAGCGGCCATGGCGCTCGGGGGCGCGACCGACTCGCTCGTGGTCCTCATCCGCGACGTCGTGCAGGTGATCGCGCTCATCACGATCCTCTTCTGGTACTCGTGGCGCCTCACGTTCGTGATGCTGCTCGTGGCTCCGGCGCTCGCCTTCGTCCTCACCCGCATCAGCCGGCGCATGCGCGTGATCGTCAAGAACTCGCAGGAAAACCTTGCCCACGTGATCTCCCGCGTGCAGGAGACCTACGGGGCGGAGCGGCTCGTGAAGGTCTCGAACGCCTACGACTTCGAGGACGATCGCTTCGCGAAGGTGAACAACCTCATGGGACGGCTTGCCCTCAAGACGATCAAGACGCAGAGCATGTCCACGCCGCTCACGCAGATCCTCGTGATGACGGCGGTCGCCTTCGTAGTGGGCGCCGCCCTCTACCAGGCCCAGGAGGGGCTCCTCACCTTCGGGGAGTTCATCACCTTCCTCTCGGCGATGCTCCTCATGCAGCAGCCGATCCAGAACCTCTCGGGGTTGAACGGCACCTTCGCGGCCATGTCGACGGCCGCCAAGAGCATCTTCGAGACGCTCGACGCGGAGCACGAAAAGGACGAGGGCACGATCACGCTCGAGCGCGCCCGGGGCGAGGTGAAGTTCGAGCGCGTCTCCCTCAGGTATCCCGGCCAGGAAGGCCTCGCATTGTCGGACGTGTCGCTCGAGGTGAAGCCCGGCGAACACGTCGCCTTCGTCGGCCAGTCCGGCTCCGGCAAAACTACGGCCGTGAACCTCATCCCGCGCATCTGGGAGGTCTCCGAGGGGCGCATCACGTTGGACGGCCACGACCTGCGCGACCTCACGCTCGAGTCGCTGCGCCGGCAGATCTCCATCGTCTCGCAGGACGTGGTGCTCTTTGACGACACCATCGGGGCGAACCTGCGCTATGGGCTTGCCGACGTGAAGGAGGCCGACCTCTGGCGGGCGCTCGAGACCGCGGCGCTTGCGGACTTCGTGAAGAGCCTTCCCAAGGGACTTGAAACGCCCGTCGGTGAAGGCGGCGGCCTTCTGTCGGGCGGTCAGAAGCAGCGTCTTTCGATCGCGCGGGCGCTCCTCAAGGACGCGCCGATCCTCATTCTCGACGAGGCGACGAGCGCGCTCGACGCGCAGGCCGAAGCCTCGATCAAGGATGCGCTTGAGGCCGTCACCCGCGGCAGGACCGTCTTCATCGTCGCCCACCGCTATTCGACGATCGAGAATGTGGACCAGATCGTCGTTCTCGAGGGGGGCGTGATGAAGGAGCGGGGCTCCATGAAGGAGCTTCTCGCCAAGGAGAACGGGCGCTTCCGGCAGCTCGCCGAAGCGCAGTCCGCGGGGCTCGCCGAAGAGCGGCGTCCCGGGGCTTCTTCCTGAACCGACGCCTCCCGGCGCGACTGAAAAAGGAAAAACGCCCGCAGG
>NZ_DAVZJY010000080.1:0-9264 GCF_052272535.1 Sutterella sp.
GGCAGCCGTCCGCACGGGCGCCTCGGGGGCGGCGGGCGCCTCCTCGGGACGCTCCTGCGCGAGCGTGGCCGAAGTGAAGACGGGCACCACGGACGGACGCGCGGGCTCCGGTTCCGGCGCGGGCGCGGGTTCGGGAGCGGCCGCTCTGGAGCGCAGAAGACGCGAGAGAATCTTCTCGTCGATGAAGCGGCCCGTCGTTTCGGCGACGTCCGTCCAGGAGAAGTCCATGAGGAGCGAGAGCCCGATCGCGACGAGAAGGAGAAAGACGACGAGCGCGACGCCCGAGCCCACGTAGTGCACGACGGCGAAGGCGAGCGTGCCTCCGAGCACGCCGCCCGGACCGTATGGCAGGTCCGCGCCGAAGACGAAGAGCCGCAGTGCCTCGAGCGAGGTGGAGCCCACCATCAGGGCGCAGAGGCCGAAGAACGCCGTGAACTTCGGCGGATTGATCCGCTCGGGGTTCGTCTCCCCATGGGCGGCGCGCACGCGCGAGCGGAAGGCGAAGAAGGCGACCATCACGAGCCCGAGCACGAGCCACCAGGCCGAAGCGCCGAAGGCGCCGAGCAGCATGTCCGCCGTCCAGGCGCCCCAGACGCCGCAGACGTTCGAGGCGGGTCGGGCGGTCGCGACCGAGAAGGCCGGGTCCGCGGGCGAATAGGTCGCGAACGATGCGGCGAGCACGAGGGCGAGCGGCACGGAAAAGATCCAGCTCCGCTCCCAGAAAAAGCGCGCGAGGCCGATGAAGGCGTCCGCCACGCGCGCGCGCATCACGCTTCTCGCCTCGGTGCGCCGGCGGCGGCGCTCCGCGCGCGCCTCCTCGGCCTCCTGTGCGGCCTGAAGTTCGGCCGGACTCGGGGCGTCGGCTTCATCGGCGCCGGGCGTCTTCTCCTTCGGAGCCTTGCTGCGGGTGTTCTTCTTCGCCATTGCGTTGGGTCGTCGTTTGTGAAAATCCGATCCGTTGATTCTAATGAGACGCCGCCTGCGCTCCCCGTGAAGTCCCATAATGAGACTTCCGGCAACGAATTCCGCCCGCCGCCGCGAGGCCGCCCGAAGTCTTCGGGCGCGCGCCGGCGCGGCCGGGCACTCATTGAGAGAAAAGCAATGCAGAACACCAAGCACGCCCGCGTCGTCATCCTCGGCTCCGGCCCCGCCGGCTGGACGGCCGCCGTCTACGCCGCCCGCGCGAACCTCCGCCCCGTCGTCATCACCGGCATGGAGGCGGGCGGCCAGCTCATGACCACCTCGGAAGTGGACAACTGGCCGGGTGCCGTCGACGGCGTCCAGGGGCCCGAACTCATGGAGCGCATGCAGAAGCACGCCGAGCGCTTCGGCACCGAGGTGGTCTACGACCTCGTGAAGAAGGTCGACCTCTCCAAGCGCCCCTTCACGCTTACGACTGATCTCGGAGACGTCTGGACGTGCGACGCCCTCATCGTCGCCACGGGCGCCTCGGCCAAGTACCTTGGTCTTCCGAGCGAGGAGGCCTACAAGGGCCGTGGCGTCTCGGCCTGCGCGACCTGCGACGGGTTCTTCTACAAGGGCCGTCCGGTCGCCGTCGTGGGCGGCGGCAACGCCGCCGTCGAGGAGGCGCTCTACCTCGCCAACATCGCCTCGAAGGTGACGCTCGTGCACCGGCGCGACACCTTCCGCGCCGAGCCGATCCTCGTCGACCAGCTCCACGCGCAGGTGGTCGCGGGCCGCATCGAGCTCGCGCTCAACCGCACCGTGGCGGAGATCCTCGGCGATCAAAAGGGCGTGACGGGGCTCGCGCTCGCCGACGCCGAGGGTCGCCGCTCCGAGGTTGCGCTCGAGGGCGTCTTCATCGCGATCGGCCACCACCCGAACACCGCGCTCTTCGAGGGGCAGCTCACGCTCAAGAACGGCTACGTCGTCACCGCCGGGACGGGTTCGGCCGCGGCGAGCGCGACGAACGTCCCCGGCGTCTTCGCCGCGGGCGACGTGCAGGACCAGGTCTACCGCCAGGCGGTCACGTCGGCCGCCGCGGGCTGCATGGCCGCGCTCGACGCGCAGCGCTTCCTCGAAGCTGAGGAGGCCCGGAGCGGCCGCTGACGAGGCGCTCCGTTTTTTCCCTTTTGAGAGGCAGTTCAAAAGAAATGGCTCAGTATCACGATCTCTCCGAGCTCAAGAAGCTCTCGCGCGACCTCAAGGCGCAGGCCGAGGCGGCCGCCGAGGAGAAGAAGCGCCGGGCGGCCGAATCGCGGCGCCTCAACGCCGCGGGCGACCAGTTCCGCGCGGCGATGAAGGAGTTGGGCGTCGCGCCCACGGACCGCACCCGCGGCCGCGTGCAGAAGGCCTTCCCGAAGCCCGCGCCGGTGGCGCGCCAGCAGGAGGCCGAAAAGGCCGAGGTGCTCGCCGCCTCCCTCTCGGACGAATGCGATCCGGTGGTCTTCCTCGAGAGCGAGGACGGCCTGATGTTCCGCCGCCCCGACGTGCCCCCTGAAATTCCGCGCCGGCTCTACCGCGGCGAATGGACCGTGCAGGCGCACATCGACCTGCACGGGCTCTTCGTGGACGAGGCGCGCGAGGCGGTGGCGAAGTTCATCCGCGACGCGCGAATCCACGGCCACCGGTGCCTGCGCATCGTCCACGGCAAGGGCTACAACTCCGAGGGCGGCCACAGCGTCCTCAAGGAGATGGTGCGCCGCTGGCTCAAGCAGAAGTCCGAGGTGATGGCCTTCGTGCAGGCGCCCCCGCACGACGGCGACTCGGGCGCGGTGATTGTGCTGCTCGACCAGAAGCGGCGCTTCCAGCCCTGAGCGCCGCCCCTACCGGAGGAGGAACCCCCATGATGTTTGGCGACCCCGTCTTCGCCGCGCTCGCGCAGTCCACCGAATGGCTCGACACGATCGGCATCCTCGGCTTCGCACTTGCGGGCATCCTCGCCGCGCAGGGCCGCGGCGTGGACCCCGTGGGCGTGTTCATCCTCGCCTTCACGAGTGCCTTCGGCGGCCTCACGATCCGGGACCTGCTCCTGGATCTCCGGCCCTTCTACTGGGCCTCGCACGACGCCTTCACCTGGGTGATCATCATCTTCACGATCTTCGCGCCGCGCATCGTCCGGCGCTTCTCGCGCTCGACCGCCCACGAAGTCTTCCTCTGGGCGGACGCGGTGGGGCTCGGCGTCTTCTGCGCCTCCGGCACGCTCCTCGCCTGGGAGAAGGGAATGCCCCCGCTCTCGTGCGCCCTCGTGGGTACGGCGACGGGCATTCTCGGCGGCGTGATGCGCGACGTGCTCCTCAACCGCCTCCCGGCGGCGCTCTCAGACAAGAAGCCCTACGGGCTCGCGGGCTTCATCGGCTGCTGGCTCTCAATCATCCTGCTCTGCGACGGCGTGCGGCCCGCGTCGGTCCTCTACGTCACCGCCTTCACGATCGTGCTGCTGCGCATGTTCACCCTCAAGGTGAACTGGGAGATCCGCTACCGCACCGAACTCGCCCGCCGCATCTTTCCGGGCAACGGCCCGGTCTCGATCGCGCGGATCCTCAGGCGGCGCGGCGTCAAGGCGGAGAAGACGCAGAAGGCGACGAAGCCCGCCGTGCGCGCTCCGCGCGTGCGCCGCACTCCCGGCCCGGCCTCGTTCTCGGCGAACGACGAGGCGCTGCGCGTGCAGGCGCGCGCAAAAGAAAAGTCCGCCAACCTGCCGTCGGCGGACCCTTCCAAAAAGCCGGAGAAATAGGCGCGCGCCACTCGGTCGGGAGGAGGCGTCCCCCGGCCGCGCGGCACGCCTCAGGGCGCGGGCTCGATCAGACCGCCGCTTCGCCCGTCTCGCCGGTGCGGATGCGGATCACCTGCTCCACGTCGAAGACGAAGATCTTGCCGTCGCCGATCTTGCCCGTGTGCGCCGTACGCCGGATCGCCTCCACCGCCTGGTCGGCGATGTCGTCGGAGACCACGGTCTCGACCTTGAGCTTGGGGAGGAAGTCCACGATGTACTCTGCTCCTCGGTAGAGCTCCGTGTGGCCCTTCTGACGGCCGAAGCCCTTCACTTCCGTTACCGTCAGCCCGTGCACGCCGGCCTCGCCGAGCGCTTCGCGGACGTCGTCAAGCTTGAAGGGCTTGATCACGGCGACGATCTGCTTCATGTTCTGCTTCTCCTAGAGATGAAGAAGCCGGTGTCTCCATCACGCCCGAAGCGAGATGGAGGCGCACCGGCTACGGTTCCCGTCGAGGGCGCACTCACGACTGTCGCGTCCGCCCCGCATGGAACTTACTCCGCCTTGGCGGCCTTCTTGGCCTTGGCCGGCTCGACGGACTCGTCGGCGGGCTTCACTTCGGCGGGACGGCCGACGCGGTACTCGTAGAGTGAGACGTCCTTCACGCGCACGCCGAACTTCGGATCGTTGTTGGGCGAGTGCCAGACGTCGCGCTTCTGACGCCAGGCGTTGATGAAGGCGACCACGTTCTGCGGCATCGCGTTGCTGTCCGAGATTTCATTGATCGTAAACTGCTGGCCTCCGACGAGGAAGAGCTGCAGCTGATGAATGAAGGGACCCTTGGCAGCGGCGGGCTGCTCGGACGGTTGGGACTGTTGGTTCTCTGTCATTTTGTTTTCTGCCTTTTTGTTCGTCAAAAATGATTGCTTATTCCGCGTCGGTCAGGCAGGGAATAAGCGGATAACTTTAACATGCATCCGTCTTCCCCCGCCCTTTGAGAACGCATCGGATTTGCGCAAACGCTACTTTCCGAGCGCGTCGGCCGTCTCGCGGGCGAGCCGGCGCGCAAGCTCCGGATCGTCGGCCTCGACCATCACGCGCAGTAGCGGCTCCGTGCCCGAAGGACGGATGAGGACGCGCCCGCGTCCGGCGACGGCGGCCTCGGCGCGCGCGACCGCGGCCATGAAGTTGCGGTCGCTCTTCCAGTCGCTGCCCTTCGCGAGGGGCTGGTTGACGAGCACCTGCGGCATGAGCACGAGGTCGGCCGTGAGCTCGGCGAGCGTCTTCCCGGTACGGCGCACGGCCGAGAGGACCTGCAGCGCGCTCACGATGCCGTCGCCCGTCGTCTGCCGGTCGAGCGCGAGGATGTGGCCGGAGGTTTCACCGCCGAAGCGCCACCCGCGCGCGAGGAGCTGCTCGAGGACGTAGCGGTCGCCCACCCTGGCGCGCGCGAAGGGGACGCCCAGTTCGGCGAGGCGCTTCTCCAGCCCGTAGTTCGTCATCAGCGTGCCCACAACGCCCTCGACCGCGCCGCGGCGCATGCGGTCGCGCACGATCACGTAGAGGAGCTGGTCGCCGTCGTAGATCCGCCCCTCGGGGTCGGCCATGATCAGGCGGTCGGCGTCGCCGTCAAGGCTCACCGCGATCCCGCAGCCGTGCTCGCGGCAGAGCTCCGCGAGGTGCTCGGTGTGGGTCGCTCCCACGCCGCGGTTGATGTTGAAGCCGTCGGGCGAGGCGCCCACGGCGACCACGTCGGCGCCGAGCTCATGGAAGACGTCGGGTGCGACGTGGTACGCCGCCCCGTTGGCGCAGTCCACGAGGATGCGCATGCCCTTGAGATCCACGTCGTCGTCGATCGTGGACTTGCAGAATTCAATGTAGCGCCCCGAGGCGTCGTCGAGGCGCTTCGCCTTGCCGAGTTCGGACGAGGCAACGCAGTCGAACCCGCGGTCGATCTCCGCCTCGATCTCGAGCTCCCAGGCGTCGGGGAGCTTCTGCCCGGCCCCGGAGAAGAACTTGATGCCGTTGTCGTCGTAGGGGTTGTGACTCGCCGAGATGACGACGCCCGCCGAGAGGCGCAGCGCCCGCGTGAGGTACGCCACCGCCGGCGTCGGAATCGGCCCGCAGAGCACGACGTCCACGCCCGCCGAGGAGAACCCCGCCTGGAGGGCCGCCTCGAGCATGTAGCCCGAGACGCGCGTGTCCTTGCCGATCAGCACCGCCGCGCGGCCGTCGGCGGCGTGGCGCCTCAGCACCCGTCCGGCCGCCTGACCGAGCTTCATCACGAAGTCGGGCGTGATGGGGCTCACGCCCACCTTGCCGCGCACGCCGTCCGTGCCGAAATAACGTCGTTCCATCTTCTTCTCCTTCGGGTGTGGTCCGGTTGCGCACGGGTGGTGCCGCCGCCCCGAACCCTGTTCAGTCAAGCCTAGAGCAGGCGCAGCCGCTAGTCGAGCCGCAGCGCGCGTAGTTCGATCCGGCGCTGCGCTTCGCGCAGCGCCCGCAGAACCGCAAAGGCGTCCGCCGTCTCGCGCACGTCGTGCACGCGCACGATCTGCGCGCCGCGCTCGACGCAGAGGAGCGCGGCGGCGGCGCTCGCCGCGGCGCGCTCCTGCGGGGCCTCGCGCCCCGTGACGGCCCCGAGGCTGCGCTTTCGCGAAACGGCCGTCATGAAGGGCTGCCCCGATGCGGCGAAGCGCGCCGTCGCGGCGAGGAGCTCGAAGTTCTGCACGGGGCCCTTGCCGAAGCCGAAGCCCGGATCCCAGCAGATCCGCTCGGGCGCGACGCCCGCGGCTTCGAGCGCCGCCTGGCGCTCCTCGAGGTAGCGCTGCACCTCGGCGACGACGTCGCCCTGAACGGGCTCGTGCGCCCAGTGCATGACGACGAGGCCGCAGTCGGTCGCCGCGGCCGCCTCGAGGGCGCCGGGGAGCTCAAAGGCGCGCACGTCGTTGAGGATTCGGGCACCCGCTGCGGCCGCCTCCGTCATGATCTCGGGGCGCGAGGTGTCCACCGAAACGAAGAACCCCTCCGCGGCGAGGGCCTTCACGACCGGGATCACCCGGCGGCGCTCCTCGTCGAGCGGCACCTCGCCGGCGCCCGGGCGCGTCGATTCACCCCCGACGTCGATGATCTGCGCGCCCTCGTCGCGCATCCGGCGCGCCCAGTTGAGCGCCGAGGCGAGGTCGTCGTGCTCGCCCCCGTCCGAAAAGGAGTCGGGCGTCACGTTGAGGATCCCCATGATGACGGGGCCCTGGGTGAAGTCAATCCGGGTGCGGCCGCACCGCCAGAAGGTCGCAGGCATTCGTCTTCTCCGCGAGATGGGCAGAAACAATCCGGGCCGCGCCGGCGGATGCCCTCATGAGCGAGGGATCCGCCCGAGCTGCGGCCCGGGGGAAGGGAGGCCGCCGCGGCCTCCCGAGCTGAAGGTTATTCGCGCTTCTCTTCCGACGCGTCCTTCGGCGCGGCTTCGGGTGCGTCGCCGGCGTCCTTCGGGGCGTCCTTCGGCGCCTCCTGCGCAGCCTCGGCCTCAGGTGCGGGCTGTGCGGCGGGCGCGGCCTTGGCGCGCGGCTTCAGGTTCTCGCCTTCGGCCGGATCGGCGTTCTTGGGCGGACGCGGCGAGCGGCCGGCCATGATGTCGTCGATCTGGTCCTTGTCGATCGTCTCCCACTCGAGAAGCGCGTGGGCCATGGCCTCCATCTTGTCGCGGTTCTCCTCGATGATCCTGCGTGCGACGGCGTACTGCTCGTCGATGATGCGGCGGATTTCGGCGTCCACCTCCTGCATCGTGCGCTCCGAGACGTGCGTGGTCTTCGTCACCGAGCGGCCGAGGAACACCTCGCCCTCGTTTTCGGCGTAGACCATCGGCCCCATGCGCTCACTCATGCCGTAGCGCGTCACCATGTCGCGTGCGAGCTGCGTGGCGCGCTCGAAGTCGTTCGACGCGCCCGTCGTCATCTGGTGCATGAAGATCTCCTCGGCGATGCGCCCGCCGAAGAGGATCGCGATGCGCGTGAGGAGGTACTGTCGGTTGTAGGCGTAGCGGTCCATCTCGGGGAGCTGCATCGTGAGGCCGAGCGCGCGCCCGCGCGGCACGATCGTCACCTTGTGGACCGGATCGCTCTCGGGCAGGAGGCGCGCGACGACGGCGTGCCCCGACTCGTGATAGGCGGTGTTGCGCTTCTCGTCCTCGGTCATCACCATGCCGCGGCGCTCCGCGCCCATCATGATCTTGTCCTTGGCGTTCTCAAAGTCCTGCATCGTCACGACGCGGCCGTTGCGGCGCGCGGCGAAGAGCGCCGCCTCGTTGACGAGGTTCGCGAGGTCCGCACCCGAGAAGCCCGGCGTGCCGCGCGCGAGCACCGGAACGTCCACGTCCGGACCCGCGGGGATCTTCTTGAGGTGCACGCCGAGGATCTGCTCGCGCCCGCGGATGTCGGGCATCGGCACGACCACCTGACGGTCGAAGCGCCCCGGACGCAGCAGCGCCGGGTCGAGCACGTCGGGACGGTTCGTCGCGGCGATCACGATCACGTTCGCGCCCGTGTCGAAGCCGTCCATCTCGACGAGCATCTGGTTGAGCGTCTGCTCGCGCTCGTCGTTGCCGCCACCGAGGCCCGCGCCGCGCTGGCGGCCGACCGCATCGATTTCATCAATGAAGATGATGCAGGGGGCGTTCTTCTTGGCGGTCTCGAACATGTCGCGTACGCGCGCGGCGCCCACGCCGACGAACATTTCGACGAAGTCCGAGCCCGAGATCGTGAAGAAGGGCACGCCCGCCTCGCCGGCGATCGCCTTGGCGAGGAGCGTCTTGCCCGTGCCCGGAGCGCCCACGAGGAGGACGCCGCGCGGAATGCGGCCGCCCAAACGCTGGTACTTGGAGGGGTCGCGCAGGAAGTCGACGATCTCCTGCACGTCCACCTTCGCCTCGTCGCAGCCCGCGACGTCCTTGAAGCGGACCTTGTTGTCCTGCTCGGTGAGCATGCGTGCCTTGGACTTGCCGAAGCTGAAGGCGCCGCCACCGCCCGCGCCCCCCTGCATGCGGCGCATGAAGAAGATCCAGACGCCGATCAGGAGAAGCATCGGGAACCAGGAGACGAAGACCGTCGCGAGGAACGAGGGCTCCTCCTCGGCCTTGCCGTAGACCTGGACGCCCGACTTCCTCAGGTCGTCCACCATCCAGAGGTCGCCCGGACTCGTGATCGTGTATTCGGCCCCCGTCTGAGGCGTGACGATGAGGCGCCGTCCCTGGACGTCGACGCGGCGGATCTTACCCGCCTTGGCGTCGTCCATGAACTGCGTGTAGCTCGTCGTGTCGAGCGACTGCGTGGCGGTCGTCTCAAACTGGCGGAAGACCGTGAAGAGCACAACCGCGACGAGGACCCAGACGGCGATGCGTGCAAAAGACTTGTTGTCCAACTTTGAACTCCGAGAGGAATGCGCCGCGGGGAGCGACCGCACGGGCGGGAGGTCCGTCCGGAGCGACGCCCCGCTCGAGCGGGAGGGCTTTGGCACGCCGTCCCTGCGCGCAGGCTTCTTCTTTGTTGTTGTTGATGGGCCGCCGGCCTCAGGGACGCGAGTCCCGACGGGCGGC
>NZ_DAVZJY010000081.1:0-9241 GCF_052272535.1 Sutterella sp.
CGCCGTCCTCTCGATCGCGATTCCGATGAAGTCGGGCGCCGTCACGGCGCCGGCGACCCACGTTGGGGCCGTCCAGCCGGCGGACTGATCGGGCTTCAACTCCTCCGGGCGCCCGGCGCCGGAGAAAAGAAAAACGCTCCCGCAGCTCGAATTCCGCTGCCGGAGCGTTTTTTTCGTTTTGACGTTCCGCCCCGCCGCAAAGGCGGGAGGAGGGAGAAGAGAGCCCTCTTGGAAGGCCCCTCTTCTTGGGCGGCCGATTATTCCGCCTTGGCTTCAAATCCGTCCCGGCCGTAGACGTCGCGGTTCACCATCGCGGCGACGCAGCTGTCGGACCAGACGTTGAGCGTCGTTTCGATCGCGTCGATCACGGCGTAGAAGGGGAGAATCACGCCCATCAGGAGGATCGGCACGTTCATGCTCGCGAGGAGCGACGCGGAAAGGAAAAAGCACCCCATCGGGACGCCGGCGTTGCCGACGGCGGCGATCGTGGCGATGATCACCCATGCGGCGAGCGTGCCTACGGTGATGTCCGCACCGGCGTTCTGCATGAGGTAGACCACCGTGAGGAGGATGAAGGCCGCGCACCCGTTCATGTTGATCGTCGTGCAGATCGGAAGCACGAAACGCGAAACCTGGCGCTTCACGCCGAGGCGGTTCTCCGCGCTCGCCATCGTGACGGGGAGCGTCCCGGCGGAGCTCTTCGAGAAGAACGCGACCGTGAGGGCGGGGATCATCGCGCGGGCGATGGTGATGGGATTGAGTCCGCGCGCGAGGAGCACGAGCGGCAGCACGACGAGCATCTGCACGAAGTTCGCCGTGAGGACGGCGGCGAAGTAGGTCCCGAGGCCGCCCAACTTGATGCCGCTCGCGAGGTCGGCGGCGAGCACCGAGAAGAAGCCGAAGATGCCGATCGGCAGGATCTGGATCACCCAGCCCACGATTTTGAAGAGCACTTCCTGGAGTCCCGTGAAGAAGGCGAGGAGCACCTCCTGCGGGCGCGATTCGGGCAGACGCGCGATCGCGATGCCCACCGCCGCCGAGATGAGGAGCACCGAGAGGACGTTCGCCGAGAGGAAGGGCGCGAGCACGTTGTCGGGGATCACCGACTCGACGAACTTCAGATACCCTTCGCCGCCGGCGTTGGCGACGGCCGAAAGGGGCGAGACGGCCGAAGCCGACACGGCGACGTTCTCGGGTGCGAAGACCACGAAGAGGACCGCGGCGAGGGTCGCCGCGAGGATCGTCGTGAAGAGCGTGTAGAAGATCGAGTGGCGGAAGATCCGGCCCGAATTCCCCGAGCGCGAGATGCCCGCGAGCGTCGAGATGATCGACACGGCGATGATCGGAACGGAGATGAATTTGAAGAGGCGGATGAAGATCGTTGAGATGAAGTCGGCGATCTGATGCCCGAAGGGCGTGCCCCAGACGCCGTTGGCGATGCCTGCGGCAATCGCGATGAAGTAGAGGCCCGCGAGGAGCCAGCCGCCGGTCTTCGGGGCCTGCGCCTGGGCGTTGGTCTGCGTGGTGTTCGTCATGGTTGTCGTGCTGTGGACGGGCACGGCCGGCCGGAGCGGGCCGCCCCCGTTGGAGGACGTGAAGCCGGCATTCTATTCCTGAGCGGTCTGATCAGGAATAGGGAGACGCGCCGCGGCCGCGCTTTTGCGGGCAATGCGGCGGAAAACGACGAAAACGTACGTCAAAAATCTGCAAGACCCGGCAAAGTCGGCGGGTCCGCGGGAAAGTCCCCGAGGAAAAAAGAGGGCGCCGGCCCGAAGCCCAGGCGCCCCAACTCAACGAGGAGGATGAAAGAAATCAGCTGCCGGGCGCGCCGCTCGTGCGGTCGTCCGGCGAAATGGGGCCGCTCCCGGGGGAGCGGGGAGAGAGGCCTCAGGCGCGGGAGCCGAGGCCCACGAGGCGCTCCGGATGCGTGTAGACGTTGGCGCGCCGGCGGCGGCAGAAGGCGGCGAGGGTGACGCCGGTCTTCTCGGCCACTTCAATGGCGAGCGCCGTGGGGGCGGAGACGGCGAAGATCACCTCGACGCCGCACATCGCGGCCTTCTGCACCATCTCATAGGAGGCGCGAGACGAAATGACGAGGGCGCCTTCGCGCCAGCCGCGCCGGGCGCGAAGCCCGAGGAGCTTGTCGAGCGCCACATGGCGGCCGACGTCTTCGGCGCCGCCCGCGAGCGTGCCGTCGGGATTCACCCAGGCCGCGGCGTGCGTGCACCCGGTGAGGCGTCCGAGCTCCTCGATCTCCTCGAGGTAGCCCAGGGCCGCCTCGTAGTGCGCGAGGTCGAAGGTCTGCGTGAAGGGAACCTTGGGCGTCGGGCGCACGGCGCCTTCGAGAGACTCGACGCCGCAGATGCCGCAGCCCGTGCGGCCCGCCATCGAGCGGCGGCGGTCCTTGAGCCTCCAGAAGGCTTCAGACGAAATTGTGAGCTCGACGTTGCGCCCGCCGCGGCACCCCTGTGTCACCTCGATCCCGTAGATCTCGTCGATCGAAGCGACGATGCCTTCGGCGAGCGAAAAGCCGACGGCGAACTCCTCCAACTTCGAAGGCGTCGTCATCATCACGACGTGCGAAATGCCGTTGTAGACGAGGGCGACGGGGATCTCCTCGGCCACCCAGTCGGCGTCGGGGCCGGACGTGGCGTCGGCGATGCGCACGATCGGCACCTCGCGGGCGCCCATGACGCCTGGTGCCGGGTCGGAAGCCGTGGCGGCGGGAAGCGCGCAGGCGCCGAGCGCTTCCGGCGCAGGGCGCAGGTCGGTGGGATGTTTCATTCGGACGAAAGTGAAGGATGAACCGGAAGGGGCTTGCGGAGAAATTAAACCATGCCCTTGCCCGGGCCGCGGCCGGCGACGGTGGCGTCGCCCTCCTTGAGGACCTTCTCGGGCACGGTGCCCTCGAGCACCGCCTGCTCGTAGGCCTCTTCAAGGCCCGTGAGCACGATCGACTCGACGTCGGGCTGGAACGTGAGGTCGTCGCCCGGCGCGAAGAGCGTGGGCATCGCCGCGTGGCAGGCCGCGCAGACGTGGAGGCGGTGCGAGTCGTCGGATTCGTCACTCACGTAGGAGAGGTCCGAGACCGCGTCGTCGCCGCAGCGCGCGCAGCGGATGCGCTCGAAGGTCCAGCGCGCGCCGCAGGCGCCGCAGTAGAGCTTCTTCACGTTGCCGTGGTTGTTGGTGGCGGAGACCGCCGCGACGTCCGGATCCGCGCCGCAGCAGAAGCACGTGAGGCGGCGCGAGTAGGAGGGCTTGCGCTCTTCGAGGTCGATCAGGCGCCCGGAGATCTCGTTCGCAAAGCGGTCGAGGTAGGCGCGCAGCGTGAGGCCGAGGACCGGGAGCGCCCAGACGTCGACGAGTTCGGGCGAGAGTCCCGCGATCATGTCGTCGGTTTCCGAGAGCGCCCCCATGGGGTCGGCTTCGGCGACGCGCACGAACCCCGGTTCGGCGAAGGGCGCCCAGCTGAACTGCTCCGCGGCGGCGCGGAAGGCGTCCGAGGCTTCGAGCGAATTGAGGAGCACATGGCCCATGCGCTTCAGGTCGCGCTTGAAGGATTCGGGATTGATTTCGACGAGCCCGAGCCCGAGGATCGTTTCGCCGCCCTTGGCAGCGGCCATGAGCTCCTCGTCCGTCGGGTCGCGCAGCACCTTGAGGTCCGCGTCCGTGAGTTCGTTCGCGAGCACGGCCGACTCGAGGATGAGCGGGCCGAAGGCCTTGAGGCGCCCGCGGACGTCCTCGTCCTTGTAGGCGCGGTAGCGTTCGAGGGCGCGTTCGATCGACTTCGGGGTCATGACTGGTCTTCCTTCTGTTGAATGCTCAGGGTCCGCTGGATGCGGGCGCCTCCCCCTCATGCGGCGCGGCGCTCGGGGGGAGAAAACATCGGAGCGCTGCGGGCGGCAGGGTCGTGAGCGGATTATTCCGCTTCTCGATGGACCTTTTGAAGGTCCTTCTCTTCCTCTGCGGGGAGAGCGCTGGAGTCTCGGACTTAATGAAGCAGGAACGAGGCCCCACCGGTCTCCGGCCGCGTCTTTTTGTCCCGGGGCGGCGGGAGGATTCTTCCGGGGATTCTTCCGGACCATCGGGGCGGTCCGGAAGAGGGATTGGATCAGTTGAATCAGGCCTTCTTCGAGTCCTTCTCAACCGTCACGTTGCGGCCACTCGTGAGCTCCTCGTTCGCCCAGTAGCCCCAGTGGTAGAGGGCGTCCGATTCGGAGACCTTGCCGTCGCCGAACATGATGCGGGCGGTGCCGCGGTAGGGCTCGAAGATGCCCGCGCCCAGGTAGATGTGGGCGATGCCGACGATCACCGTGAGGGCGAAGAAGACGTCGTGCAGCAGGCGCGCCCAGAGGAGCACGTCGGTGCTGAACTCAACCTTCCAGCCGCCCGAGGGCAGCAGCCCCGTGTTGAGCCACAGGATCATGCCGGTGACGGCCATGATGATGCAGAAGAACACGAGCGCGCCGTCAGCCAAGCGCTGCGCCGACTTCACGTGGTGCTGCGGCGGCATGTGGATCTTCGACGGGAAGAAGAGGTAGAGCGGGAACTTCATCGCCCAGAGGTAGTCGTCCTTGTCCCACTTGCCGAAGATGTCGTCGCGGAACATGTGGATGCAGCCCTTGGGGGACTTCAACATCGCGAAGATCGGGATCAGGATGAACGGGATCGCGAGCACGCGGTGCAGCATGCGCATGACGTACGTGAACTTGCCGCCCATGATCGAGCCGCCGAGTTCGGGCCAGAAGACGAAGAGGCCGCTCACCGCAAGCAGGATGCAGGTGATGGCGACGACGCCGTGCGTGACGCGCGTCAGAAGCGAGTGACGCTGGATGTAGCGGGTCATGTTGTTCCTCCTCGATCAGTGACGCGCTTCGGAGCCGTTCTTCTGAGCGGCGCGGACGGCGGCGGCTTCGGCCTCGGCCTTGGCGCGCTGCTCGGGGGTCCAGGAAGCCTTCGCCTCTTCGAGCGAGACTTCCTTCCTGCGGTAGCCGAGGTTCGCGAGGAACGACACGGCGAGCGCGCCCACGACGGCGGCGGCGCCCAGAGCCGTGACGGGCTTCACCACGTCGATGGCGTTGAGAACCTTCTTGGGCTGCGGGTTCTCCGGGAGCCCGAAGGCCTCGCGGCCGTACTGGAGCACCTGGATGATGTGCAGACCACCGCACTCGTTTTCGCCGTAGACCTCGGCCTTGTCGAAGCCCTTCTTCTTGAGGAAGGCGACGCGTTCGTGGGCCTTCTTGAGCATCTCCTCGCGGGGACCGAAGAAGAGCGCCTCGGGCTGGCAGGCGTGCACGCAGGCGGGTTTGCGGCCCTCCTCGATGCGGTCGAGGCAGAGCGTGCACTTGTCGATGCGGCCGTCCATCGGACGGAAGCGCGGCACGTCGAAGGGGCAGGCGGCCTGACAGAAGGTGCAGCCGTTGCACTTCTCCGTGTCGAAGCTCACCACGCCGTTCTCGTTCTTGTGCAGAGCGCCCGACGAGCACGCGGCCACGCAGCCCGCGTCCGTGCAGTGGTAGCACGAGCGGCGGCCGATCGCCCAGTTGATCGGGTGGAACTTGTTGCCCGAGGGCTTCTCGTCGAACGTCATCACGAGGCGCGTGTCGCCGTTCAGATCGAAGGGGCCCTGGTAGGAGCCCGTGAAGGGGTTCGCATTGAGTCCGAGTCGCGCGGGAAGCTCGTTCCACTCCTTGCACGCCACCTGGCAGCCGCGGCAGCCGGTGCAGTGCGAGGCGTCGAAGAGCATCGCGACTTCTTTGTTGTTTGCCATTTGGTTGTCTCCTGGGGTCGCGCGGTTACGCCGCCTTCTCGATGTTCACGAGGAAGGCCTTGTACTCGGGGATGAAGCTGTTCGGATCGGCCACGTTCGGGGTGAGGTCGTTGATGTTGTCGCCCGTCGCGAAGGTGCCGGCCCACGAGAAGTGGTGCGGCATGCCGACCACGTGCTGCTTCTGGCCGTTGATCGTCATCGGCTTGACGCGGATCGTCACCATGGCGCGGACCTTCACCGAGCCGCGGTTGTTCCACACGCGCACGACGTCGCCCGACTTGATGCCCTTCTCGGCGGCAAGCTCCTCGGAGAGTTCGATGAAGTTGCAGCTAATGAGCTCGTTCAACCACGGGATGCTGCGCGTCTGGGTGCCCGTCTGCCAGTGTTCGGTGACCGAGTAGGTCGTGACCACGTACGGGTAGTCCTCCTTCTTGCCGCGCTTCGCGGACGGATCGTCCGTGAAGAGCGCGCAGGGGTTCTTGTCGGCGCCGTTGAAGAGGTTCTTCACCGGGGATTCAAACGGCTCGAAGTGTTCTGGCATCGGGCCGTCCACCATCGGGTAGGCGAAGAGGCGCGCGTTCTGCTCCCACGTCATGAAGAAGGCGTTGTCGTCGGGGCCCTTGGTGGTGTTGAAGTCGCCCACGTCGTTCTGGATCCACTTGCCGTCCTTCCACTCGACGAAGACCTTGTCGGGGTTCCAGGGACGGCCCTGCGGGTCGGCCGAGGCGCGGTTGTAGAGGACGCGGCGGTTCGCCGGCCACGCAAAGCTCCAGCCCGGGAAGAGGCCGAGGCCCGTGGGGTCGCTCTTGGAGCGGCGCGCGAGCGGCTGCTTCATCGGATCGAGCTTCGCGGCTTCGTTGTTGTAGTAGCCCGAGTAGATCCACATGCCGCAGGCGGTCGTGCCGTCGGCGCCCAGCTTCGCGTAACCCGGCAGCAGTCTGCCGTCGGCGACGGTGTAGCCGTTGATCGCCCAGCACACGGCGCGCAGGTCGTACTTGCCGTCGATCTTGTAGTCCATGTTGGCCTTGAGGATCGGGTCCGGATAGACGCCGCCCTCCTTCTCATAGAGCTCGCGGATCTTCGCGAAGAGGAGCTCGATGATCTCGAAGTCGCTCTTGCATTCGCCCGGCGGGAGGATGCCCTGTTGGCGCCACTGCACCCAGCGGCCGGAGTTGGAGATCGAGCCGATTTTTTCATAGATGAGGGCGGCCGGGAGAAAGAAGACCTCGGTCTTGATCTCCTCGGGCTTCATGTCCGGGGCCTTCCAGAAGGAAGCGGTTTCGGTCACGAACCAGTCCGCGCAGACCATCCAGTCGAGCTTGGACATCGCCTCGCGCGCGAACTTCGCGTTTGGGGTCGAGTGCGCCGGGTTCATGCCCCAGGCGAAGTAGCCCTTCATCTTGCCGTCGCGCATCATGTGGAAGGTGCCGATCGTGGTCCAGGCCGAGGCCGGGAGACGCGGGCCGATCTTCGGGAGCATGTCGTAGCCGTAGTCGTTCTCGACCGTGGCGTTCTTGCCGAAGAACTCCTTGAGGAACGAGACGATGAACTTCGGCTTGTTCGAGTAGTAGCCGGCCGCATAGGCCTCCTTGTGGCAGTAGTCCGCAAGGGTCTTGTGCTTCGGGACCGCAGGCCACTTGAGGTAGCCCGGGAGGTCGGGCACCGTGCAGGCGACGTCGGTCGCGCCCTGCACGTTCGGTTCGCCGCGCAGCGCGTTGATGCCGCCGCCCGGAACGCCGACGTTGCCGAGGAGGAGTTGCACGATGCACATCGCGCGGCAGTTCTGCGAGCCGTAGGTGTGCTGCGTCTGGCCGAGGGCGTAGAGGATCGAGCCCGCCTTGTCGGGCTTGCCGGTCGAGGCGTAGACGTCCCAGATCTTCTTCATCACCTCGATGTCCATGCCGGTGACGCGGCTCACGAGTTCGGGCGTGTAGCGGGCGTAGTGGCGGGCCATCACATTGAGGACGCAGCGCGGGTTCTCAAGCGTCATGTCGCGCTTGAGGACTTCGAGCTCGGGCGGCTCGAACTTCGGCGTGCCGGGCTTGTTCACCCAGGCGTATTCGCCGCCGGGCGAGGTGTCCCACTTCTCGAAGTGGTCGATGTCGTAGCCCCAGGTCTCGTCGGAGTACTTCTTCGTCTTCGGGTCCCAGCCGGAGAAGAGGCCCGTCGCTGGATCGTAGGAATAGTCCTCGCGCAGAAGGCAGGCGGCGTTCGTGTAGTGCAGAACGTATTCCTTCTGGTAGAGCTTGTTCGAGAGGATGAAGTTGATCAGACCGCCGTAGAAGGCGATGTCCGTGCCCGGACGGATCGGGCTGTAGAGATCGGCGTTCTTCGCCGAGCGCGTGAAGCGCGGGTCGACGACGATCCAGGTCGCGCCCTTGTCCTGCGCACGCTGCACCCAGCGCGAGGAAAGCGGATGGTTCTCGACGTTGTTCGCGCCGCACGAAAGGATGACGTCGGAGTTGGCGAAGTCGCACCAGTGCGAGGTCATGGAGCCGCGGCCGAACGAGGGCGCGAGACCCGAGACGGTCGAGGAGTGGCACACGCGCGTCTGGTTGTCGATCGCGATCGAGCCCAGGGCGCGGGTGAACTTCTGCAGCAGCCAGCACTCTTCGTTGTTGATCTGGGAGCCGCCGAGGACCGCGAAGCCTTCGGTGCGGTTGACGGTGTAGCCGTCCTCCTCCTTCTTGAAAGTCTCGTCGCGGGTCTTCTTCACGCGGCGGGCGATCGCCTCGATCGCCTCATCCCAGCTGATGCGCTCCCAGCCCTTGGAGCCGGGACGGCGCACCATCGGATGGAGCACGCGGCCGGGGTTGAGCGCGGCCTTGCGCTCGGGCGTGACGATGTTGCTCAGGCCCCAGAGCGCGGCGCCCTTCGGGCAGAGGCCGCCGAGGTTGACCGGATGGTCCGGGTCGCCTTCGATGTTGATGAGTTCGCCGTTGCGGGCCGAAACGATCGTGCCGCAGCCGCCCGAGCAGTAGCAGCAGATGTTGAAGGCTTCCTGGACGTTGGCGAGCTTGAAGGGCTTCTTCGCGGCGGGCGCGGCCGAGGCTGCGGTGCTCGCGAGCTGGGCGGCCGCGGGAGCGGCGCCGAACAAGAGGCCGCGCTTCAGGAAACTTCTGCGGGTGACTTCCATGAGTCCTCCTTTGTTGGAGTGTGCTTTTCCGGTCTGCTCCAGGGGCCCGCTGAGCGCTGAGGGAGGGGGCGGGGAGAAGAAAACCGGAGGGGGTCTGACTAAAAGAATTCGGAATCGTCTGAGAAGCCGCCCATGGGGCCCGCGAGCGGCTCGTCGGACGCTCCGATGGAGTGGATTCTCTCGAGGTGCAGAAGGCGAGAAAATCCGCCGCACGAAGGAGTAGACGCGTCGAAGGACTAGGGAGGGGCGGGATTCCGCCCGACCAACTGCGGAGGGAAAAGCAGTCACTTACAACACTCCTTCAAAAAGGCGGCACCGCGCATTGGCTGCGATGC
>NZ_DAVZJY010000082.1:0-9211 GCF_052272535.1 Sutterella sp.
GCTGCGTGTCTGCGGGGGCGCAGGCAGCCGCCCCCCGCAGGCGTTCTCCGCCGGGGACTACTTGATCACGCCGCAGGCCATGCGGGCGCCGCCGCCGCCCAAGGCGGCCGGATGATCGTGGTAGTTGTCGCCGCCCACATGCACCATTAGGGCATGGCCGCGGACCTCGTCGAGGGTCTTGAGCTTGGGAGCGAGGACGGGAACGGCCGCAGCGCCCTGCGCGTCAACGTAGAGACTCGGCAGGTCGCCCTTGTGGCCGGCGTCGTCCCACGGGAAGGAGTGGTTCTTCGCGCCCGCGGGATTCCAGTGACCGCCCGCCTTCATGCCGAGGCCCTTGTCGGTGAGGCCGCAGTCCGGATTCTGATGTACGTGGAATCCATGCAGGCCGGGCGTGAGGCCCGCGAGCTGCGGATAGAAGACGAGGCCGTAGGGGCTCTGAACGATCACGACCTGACCGACGGGCTTGGCGCCGTCCTTGGCGAGGAGCTCAACGGGAACGACGATCTTCTGCGATTCCGCAAGCGGATCGTAGAGCTGCGTTTGATCCGCCGCGACGGCGCTGAGGGAGATCGTTGCGGCCGCAAGGACGCTGAGAAGTGCTGACGTCTTCATATAGAAAACCTCCAGTTCTGAGAGTTCGGAAGAACTTCCGATTGAGGAAGTCCTTGACTTTCAATAGCCTAGCATTATTCTGTCGTGACAAATAATAGCCTGCGCATCCTGTTGCATTTGCTTGCATGCGTCTGATTTTCTTTCAAAGAAGTGCGCAAAAAAAAAACGCCCGGGCAGCATCGACTGCGGCGGGCGGTTGTGAGCAACGACGAATGCGCGTCAGATGAGGCTCTCGAGCTCGGCGAGCTCCTCGGCGGCGCTACGGCGCTTCGGGTGGAAGTCGTCCGCCTCGTCGGCCATCTCGCGCTCCCAGTCCTCGAGAGGACGGGGCTCGTTCGGGTGCTCGTCGCGCCACTCGTGGGCGAATTCGGAGACGGCCTGCCGCAGGAGGTCGAGCCCCTCGCCCGTGAGCGCGGAGACGAAGACCGCCTTTGGGCGCCCCTTTTCGTCGCGAATGATCTCCGGGGCGTGGTTCGTCACGTCGATCTTGTTGTAGACGAGGATCGTCGGGGCGTCGTCGGCCTTGATGTCCTTCAACACCGAATTCACCTCGGCGATCTGCTCCTCGCGCACCGGGGACGAGGCGTCCACGACGTGCAGCAGCAGGTCGGCGTGCACCGTCTCGTCGAGCGTCGACTTGAAGGCCTCGATGAGCTGATGCGGCAGTCCGCGGATGAATCCCACGGTGTCGGTGGCGACCACGGTCTCCTCGTCGTTCAGCCAGAACTTGCGCGCCGTCGTGTCGAGCGTCGCGAAGAGCTGGTCGGCCGCATACGTCTGCGCACGCGTGAGCTTGTTGAAGAGCGTGGACTTGCCGGCGTTCGTGTAGCCCGCGAGCGAAACCGTGATCGAGTCGCCCCTCGAGCGGGCGCGGCGCTGCGTGCCGCGCTGGCGAGCAAGGCGCTTGAGCTGATCGCGCAGCTGTTTCATGCGCACGCCGATCATGCGGCGGTCGAGTTCGATCTGCTTCTCGCCCGGGCCGCCCGTCTTGCCCAAGCCGCCTCTCTGGCGCTCAAGGTGGGTCCAACCGCGCACGAGACGCGTCGAGAGGTGCTCGAGACGCGCGAGCTCGACCTGCAGCCGGCCCTCGCGGCTCTTCGCGCGTTGGCGGAAGATGTCGAGAATCAGCTCCGTGCGGTCGAGCACGGGAATGTTGAGCACGCGCTCGATGTTGCGCTCCTGCGCCGCGGAGAGCGCGATGTCGAAGACGACGACGTCGGCGCCCGCCTCGCGGGCGAGCTCGCCCAACTCCTCGATCTTCCCCGAGCCGAGGAAGGTGGCGGGATCGGGCTTGTCGCGCTTGGCCTGCATGAGTCCAACGGGCTCGAGGCCGTCCGAAGTGACGAGAAGACGGAGCTCCTCGGCGGAGTCCTGATAGAAGACGCGGCCGAGATTGACGACCACGAGAAAGGCGCGCGAAGTCTTCACCTCGCGCGTCTCGTCAAGCTGAAAGTTAGTCAGATCAGTTCTCCGGCGCGTTCTGGGCGCCCGTCTGGGCGGCGCCGTTCATCGCGACGGCGCGCGACGGGACGACGGTGCTGATGGCGTGCTTGTAGACCATCTGCGTGAGTGTGTTGCGCAGAATGACGACGTACTGGTCAAAGGACTCAATCTGGCCCTGAAGCTTGATGCCGTTCACGAGGTAGATCGAAACGGGGATGTGCTCCTTGCGGAGCAGGTTGAGGAACGGATCCTGCAGAAGCTGAACCTTGTTGTTCGCCATGATTTTGTTCTTCTCCGACACTGCAGTCTCGCACGTTGCAGGCGTTGCTTGTTGTTGTTCTCTTTGGGCGGCGCCGAAGTATCGAACGGGTGCGTCCGCTCGCTCCTTGTTGTTCTCTTGGCGAGGCCGGGGCCGCCGCGTCTGCCGCCCGGCCTCACGAGGGACCGGACCGCACGCAGAGCGAATCTTAACACCCGCCCTGCGGGTTCTCGGCGCGTCCTCCTTCAAATTCCTCGGAATTTGAAAGGAACTATTGCGACGGCGGGAACCGCATGGGCGCTTCTCCCGAGGCTGCGGCGAATCCTTTTTTCCGCCGCCCGAGCGGTGCGGACGGAAGTCCTCAAACGAAGGGCGGAGCGACGATTCCGGTCGTCCCGCCTCTTTATTTCCACTACTTCTTCGCGTCCTCTTTGACGTACGGATTCACCTTCGTGCGGAACTCGATCCGCAGTGGCGTGCCCGCGAGGTTGAAGGCCTCACGGAACCAGCCTTCGAGGTAGCGGCGATAGGACTCGCCGATGTCCTCCAACGCGTTGCCGTGGACGACGATCACGGGCGGGTTCGAACCGCCCTGGTGCGCGTAGCGGGGCTTCGGGCGGCCGCCGCGGGCGCGCGGTGGCTGCTGGCGCTGCACGGCCTCGAGGAGCGCACGGGTGAGCTTCGAGGTGGGGATCTTGCGGTAGGCGGCGGCGTGCGCCTCGTCGACGGCCTTCATGAGATGGTTGAGGCCGTTGCGCTTCAACGCCGAAATGCGGATCATGCGCGCCCAACGCAGGAAGTGGAGCTTGTGCTCGATCTCGAGGTTGAAGCGCTCGCGCTCGTAGCTGTCGAGAAGGTCCCACTTGTTGACGGCGACCACGAGGGCGCGGCCGGAGTCGAGCACGTAGCCCGCGATGTGAGCGTCGCCTTCGGAGACGCCCTCCTTCGCGTCAAGCACGAGGATCACGACGTTCGAGTCCTCGATCGCCTGCAGGGTCTTCACGACGGAGAACTTCTCGACCGCCTCGAAGACGCGTCCCTTCTTCCTCAGGCCCGCGGTGTCGACCAACTCGTAGGGACGCCCTTCGTACTCGAAGTCCACCTTGATCGCGTCGCGGGTGGTGCCCGGCATGTCGTAGGCGATCACGCGCTCCTCGCCGATGAGCGAGTTGATGAGCGTGGACTTGCCCGCATTCGGGCGCCCGGCGAGCGTCACCTTGATGCGCTTCGGCGCGTCGGGATCAACCTCCTTCTCCTCGGCTTCGGGTTCGTCCTCATCCTCGGGGCACTTCGAGAGCGCGAGATCGATCACGTCGCGCACGCCCTGACCGTGGGCGCCCGAGACGAGGTAGGGCTCGCCGAGACCGAGCTCGTAGAACTCCGCCTTGGCGGTGTCCAAGAGGCCTTCGGCCTTGTTGACGAGCAGTAGCACCGGGCGGTCGGCGCGGCGCAGGTGCTGCGCGATGCGCAGATCCTGGGGCGTGAGGCCCGCGCGGGCGTCGCAGAGGAAGAGCACGCAGTCGGCCTCCTCGATCGCAAGCTCGGCCTGACCGGCCATCGCCTGCACGATGCCCTCGCTCCTCACGGGCTCGAAGCCGCCCGTGTCGACGACGATGTAGGGACGGTCGCCGACGCGCCCCTGACCGTACTGACGGTCGCGCGTAAGGCCGGGGAAGTCGGCCACGATGGCGTCGCGGCTGCGGGTGAGCCGATTGAAGAAGGTCGACTTGCCGACGTTGGGCCGGCCCACGAGAGCGATGACTGGAAGCATGAGTTTGAAGGTCTGATAAAACTGGAAAGGCCGCGTCCGAGGGGTTCACCTCCGGCGCGGCTCTGAAGAAGGTTCTCTGGAGAGGAGCGGCGGAGCCGACCTCCCGGAGCGGGGCGGCTTATTCGCCGTCGCCCTGCACAATGTAGGCGACGTCGCCCTCGACCGTCTGGAAGACCGCGCCGTAGCCGTACTGTGCGGCGGGCGTGGTCACCGCGCCCGAGAGCGAGGCGCTGCCGACGGGATTGCCCGTGGCGGGGTCGAGGAACGTGATCCGGCCCTCGTAGTCGCCGAAGGCGAGCGCCGTGCCCACGCGGATCGGCGCGGAGGCGCCGCGGTAGAGGAACTGGTCGTTCACCCACGCCTCGCGCCCGTTGCGGCGGTTGAAGGCGTGGATGCGCCCGGCGTCGTCCACTTCATAGACGAGCCGCCCGTCCGCGACGGGGCCCGTGACGGCGTCCACCTTCTGACTCCAGACGAGGCGCCCGTTCTGCGAGCTCATGCAGACCAGGTTGCCCTGGAAGGCCGCGGCGCACATGAGCTCCTGGTCCACCCAGGGGCGGCCGACCACGTCGATCAGGCGCTCGACTTCGGTGATGCCCTTCGCCTGGCCGATCACGGCGTCGAAGATCACGCGGCCGTCGGCGGGATTCATCGCCATCAGGCGGCCGTTGGCCTGCCCGACCAGAGCGCCCGCGGGCGACCAGGCCATCTGCGAGAAGCCCCGGAGGGTGAGCGCCGGCGCCTGGCCCTGATAGTGCCAGAGGCGCTGGCCCGTGATGAGGTCGAACCCGGTGACGCGCGTGTCGGAGGTCTTCACGATCACGCGGCCCGCGCCCACGAGGGGCGGCACCTCGACGTCGGAGGAAAGGCGCGCCTCCCAGGCGAGCTTGCCCTCGGCGTCGAAGACCTGCACGACGCCCTTCTCGGTGCCCACGGCCACGTGGCTGCCGTCGGTGCCGACGCCCGCCGTCACGGCGCCGTCGGTTTCGGCGCGCCAGACGACGTCGCCCGTCTGCCGGTCAAGGCGCACGACCGCGCTCCCGCCCGCGGCGTAGACGGCCGTGTCGGTCACGGCCGGCGCGAGGTTCTTCGCTTCGGCGTCGCCGACGTTGGTGCGCCAGACGACCTTCGCCTCGGTCGTCTTCGCAAAGTCCGGATAGTCGTGCGGTTCGTGCGGATCGGAGGACGAGAAGATGCCGCAGCCGCTGAGCGCCAGGGCGCCCGCGAGGGCGGCGGCAAGTGTGAGCGATTTCTGAAGAGCCATTTGAATGGATGCCCGGGAGAAAGAAAGGTGGGCGCGGAAAGAAGGCCTCCCGCGCCGTGCCTGAATTCTAAGAGATATCGCCCTGCGGAAAGGCTTCCGCAGGGCCCCGCGTCCGCGCGCGCCGCACGCGGACGGGCGCACTCATCAGCCTTCGGCGGGAAGCGACGCGAGCTTGAGCTCGAGCACGCGGGCGAGCGGGTTGTTCGCGCCCCCCGTCTTCTGCGCCTCGGCCCAGGACTCGCGAGCCTTCTTCACGTCGCCCTTGGCGGCCCAGACGTCGCCGAGGCGGTCGAGGAGGAGCGGACGCTGGTCGGCGTTGGGCTTCGCGGCGTCGAGCACCTTCAGGGCCTCGTCGAGCTTGCCTTCGTCATAGAGCACGCCCGCGAGGCGAATGCGCGCGAGGGCGTCGTACTCGGGGCGCCCGGCCTTGTCGATCACCCACTCGAGCTTCGCCTTCGCCTCGGCGAAGTTGCCGTTCTGCAGAGCGGCGTTCGCGGCGGCGAGCGCCCCGAGGGGCGCGTAGATCGTGGAGCCGTACTCGGAGACGAGGCCCGTCGAGAGCGAAGCGGCGTTCTTCTGGTCGTTCGCAACGACGGCCTGCTGGAGCTGCGCATACATCTGCGCGGCCTTGCCGGCCTGGTTGCGCTGCCACCAGTTCCAGCCGTTCCAGGCGGCGAACCCGAGGCAGCACACGCAGACGGCGGCGGTGACCGGAGTGCCCCACCGGTCCCACCAGGCCTTCATTTGGTCAATGCTCTCCTGCTCTTCCAAGTCGTAAGCCATGGCTCAAACTCTCTCAAACGTTCGTTGTTCTGAAGGATGAAAAATCAGCCGCGCTCGGCGGCGAGCGCCGCGGCGATGCGCGCGGGCGCGTCGGCGATCGGCTCGAGCGTCTGCTCGGCGTAGGCTTCGGCGCCGGCGCGCAGGGCCTTCACGCCCACCGCACCCTGCGCGAGCTCGTCGTCGGTCGCGAAGACGGCGATCTTCGCGCCCGAGGCGTCGGCCTTCTTCATCTGGCTCTTGATGCTCGCCTCGCCCGGGTGCGTGATGACGCGCACGCCGAGGTCGCGCAGGCGCTCGGCGAGGAGCATCGCGGACTTCTGCGAGTCGCCGCCGTGGTGCAACACGTAGACGTCGGTCTGGGTGCGCTCGGGGACGTTGCCCACCTCGCGCATGAGTTCGATCACGCGCTCCATGCCCATGGCGAAGCCGACGCCGGGGGCGGGACGGCCGCCGAGCATCTCGACGAGCGGGTCGTAGCGCCCGCCGCCGCAGATCGTGCCCTGGGCGCCGAGGCGGTCCGTGATCCACTCGAAGACCGTGTGGTTGTAGTAGTCGAGGCCGCGCACGAGACGCGGATTGACCGTGTACTCCACGCCGCCCGCCGTGAGGAGTTCCTCGAGGCGGTTCAGGAAGGCGCGCGATTCGTCGCCGAGGTAGTCGAGGAGCTTCGGCGCAGCGTCGACCAGCGCCTGCATGTCGGGGTTCTTCGTGTCGAGGATGCGCAGCGGATTCGTGTAGAGGCGGCGCTGGGCGTCTTCGTCCAACTCGTCCTTATGCGCCTCGAAGTAGGCGATGAGCGCCTCACGGTGCGCCTGGCGCTCGTTCTGGGCGCCGAGCGTATTGAGCTCAAGACGCACCGGACCGATGCCGAGGGCCTTCCACATGCGCGAGAGCATGAGGATCATTTCGGCGTCGACGTCGGGGCCGGCCATGCCGAGCGCCTCGGCGCCGAGCTGATGGAACTGGCGGTAGCGGCCGCGCTGCGGACGCTCGTGGCGGAACATCGGGCCGCAGTACCAGAGGCGCTGCGTGGTGCCGTAGAGCAGGTTGTGCTCGTTCACGGCGCGCACGACCGCCGAGGTGCACTCGGGGCGGAGCGTGAGCTGGTCGCCGTTCATCGAGTCGGTGAAGGAGTACATCTCCTTCTCGACGATGTCGGTCACTTCGCCCACGCCGCGCGTGAAGACGCGGGTGTTCTCCAGGATCGGCGTGCGGATCTCCTGGTAGCCGTACTCTTCGAGCACGCCCACGCAGGTCTTCTGCACGTACTGCCAGATCGGGGCGTCCTGCGGGAGCATGTCGTTCATGCCCTTGACGCCGGTGAATTTTTCCTTGGCCATCTTTCTCTGCTGATGCTGCTCGCGGGCCGCACGCCGCGACGGAGCCCGGGGACCTGCCCCCGTCCGTCCGGGCGCCGCCCGCACTGGTGAATTCGTTTGCGTCCGCCGCCCCTCCGTACGGAGGGGCGGGAGCGCCCGCGCCGCCCGTCAGGCGGCCGGCGTCCCGTAGGTTTCGCGGACGAATTTTTCAATGATATCTTGAAACTGCCGGGCGATGTCCGCTCCCTTGAGGACGCCCGCCTTCTCGCCGCGGATGAAGACCGGGGCAACGGGACTCTCGCCCGAACCCGGAAGGCTCACGCCGATGTCGGCCTGGCGGCTTTCACCCGGGCCGTTGACGATGCAGCCCATGACGGCGACCGTCATCGACTCCGACCCCGGCGCCGTGCGGCGCCATTCGGGCGCGCGGCGCCTGAGGAACGCCTGCGTCTGCTCGGCGAGCTTCTGGAAGAGGTCCGACGAGGTGCGCCCGCACCCGGGGCAGCTCGTCACCATGGGCGTGAAGGACCTCAGGCCCATCGACTGAAGGATCTCCTGCGCGACCACCACCTCCTCGGTGCGGGAGGCGCCGGGCGAAGGCGTGAGCGAGACGCGGATCGTGTCGCCGATCCCCTCCTCGAGGAGCACGGCGAGCGCCGCCGTCGAAGCGACGATGCCCTTGCTGCCGATCCCAGCCTCGGTGAGTCCGAGGTGGAGCGCCCACGAGGAGCACTTCGCGAGCTCGCGGTAGAGCGCGATCAACTCCTGAACTTCGGAGACCTTGCAGGAGAGAACGATGCGGTCGGCGGGAAGGCCCAGGGACTCGGCGGCCTTCGCCGAGTCGACGGCGCTCTCCACCAACGCGCGGCGCAACACCGCCTGCGGCGTAAGGAGGCCGCCCGCACGGACGTTCTCGTCCATGAGGCGCGTGAGGAGCGCCTGGTCGAGCGACCCGCCGTTGACGCCGATCCTCACGGCCGCGCCCCACTTCTTCGCCGCCTCGATCATCAGCGCGAAGTTCTCCTCCTGCTTGCTGCCCTTGCCGACGTTGCCCGGGTTGATGCGGTACTTCGAGAGCGCCGCAGCGCACTCCGGGATTTCCGTGAGGAGTTTGTGGCCGTTGTAGTGGAAGTCGCCCACGAGCGGGGCATGGATGCCGGCGCGGTCGAGCCGGGCGCGGATCTCGGGGACGGCGCGCGCCGCGTCGGGCGTGTTGACCGTGAGGCGCACGAGTTCGGAGCCGGCGGCGGCGAGCTCCGACGCCTGCCGGTACGTCGCCTCGACGTCCGCGGTGGCCGTGTTCGTCATGGACTGGACGACCACCGGGCGGCCGCCGCCGATCACGACCTTGTTGCCGCCCCAGGAGATCGTCACCGGGGTGGTGTAGTGGCGGGCGAGTCCCGCCGTGCTGATGACTGCCATCGCGAGCGCGTCAAGTTGTATGGGTTATTGAAGCGTGAAGCGCGCGACGCCGTTCCTCACGGTTTCGGTGATCGCATAGGCGCGTCCGTCCACCATGAGCTGCATCGCGTCGGCGTTGCCGATCGTGAAGCGCGAGCCGCGCGGAATCTCGAGCACTTCGTTCGAACCAGCCTGCATTTCGCGGGCGATCACGTTGCGTCCGGAGGGCGCGATCACCTGCACCCAGCAGGCGCCCGCGAGGCGGAATTCCACGCGGTGGTTCGTCGCGGACGCGGCGGCGGGCCGGGCGGCCGGAGCCGGCTGCGCGGGCGCCGCGGCGGGCTTCTCCGCCGCGGGCT
>NZ_DAVZJY010000083.1:0-9207 GCF_052272535.1 Sutterella sp.
AGCTCGAGGCCGAAGGCCGCACCTCCTGGGAGACCGTCCTCTGGCGCCGCGTCAAGGCGGCTCTCGGGCGCGGGTGACTTCTCCCGGGTCCGCGCCGGACTTCAACCGGACTGAAGAGCTTCCCTTCAGAAGAGCAGGGAAAAACCAAACCGCCCGCGCTCCGACTCAGTGTCCGCGGGCGGTTTGCTTTATGCGCCTGCGTCACGCCCGGCGCACGCCCGCGCGGTCGAGCATCGCGAGGACGTCGTCCACGGGAAGCGCCCGCACGATCCGCCCCTCCTTGTCGGCGACGTCGTGAGCGGCGAAGAGCGCGTTGATGATCGCCTCCTCGGTCGATTCGATGGCGGCCATGAAGAGCCCGGTCATGTCGTCGTTGCGCACCGTGGGGGCGCCTTCGAGCGTCTGGGCGGGAAGCGCGTGCTTCACGCGCACCGCGGGGTTCGTGGAGAAGGCGAGCGCGAAGTCGCCCGAACCGTTCGACGCGACGCCGCCCGTCTTCGTCATGCCCATGAAGGCGCGTTTGGCGAGGCGCTCCAGGTTCCGGGCGTCCAAGGGCGCATCCGTCGCGATGATCATCATGATCGAGCCGTCGGCGGATTCGCAGGCCTCCATTTCCTTTTGGCAGGGCCAGCCGCCGAGGCGCACGCCCACTTCGACGCCCTTGACGGTGAGGAGCCCGCCGAAGTTCGCCTGCACGAGGGCGCCGACGCGCCAACCGCCGAGCGTTTTGGGCAGAACGCGCGAGGCCGTGCCGATGCCCGCCTTGAAGCCGAAGGCGACGGTGCCTGAGCCGGCCCCGACGCAGCCCTCTTCGACCGGACCGTCGTCCGCCTTTTCCAGGGCCTCGAGCACGTGCTCGGGGCGGATGAAGCGCGCACGGATGTCGTTCACCTTGCCGTCGTTCGTCTCGCCCACGAGGGCGTTGACGGACTTCACGGATTCGTTCCCCGGGCGGCTGAGCGTCCAGTCGACGAGCGCCTCGATCGCCGGTCCCACCGAGAGGGTGTTCGTGAGCGCAATCGGCGTCTCGAGGTTCCCGAGCTCCTTCACCTGCGGGTAGCCCGCCATCTTGCCGAAGCCGTTCCCGAGGAAGATCCCCGCGGGGACCTTGTCCTGAAAGACGTTCCCGCCGTGCGGCAGGATCGCCGTGACGCCCGTGTGCATGCCCAACGCGTCGTCGTGGAGCGTCGTCTGCCCGACAAGAACGCCCGGGACGTCCGTGATCGTGTTCTTCTCCCCGACGGGAAGAACGCCGAAGGTGATGCCGAGACTGCGCGGACGGCGGGCGGAAGAGGTGTCGGACATGAAGGAGCTCCGGTGAGGCGGTTGAAGAAGAAGCCACGCTAACCGGAATGTCGGGCGCCGAGCGTAGGTGAAAACCCTGATTATGTTTGCATGCGTCATGGGATGGCGCAGGCGTCGTGAATACTTTCCTCGTCCTTTATTTCTGACAGGAGGCATGGACATGTTCGACAACGACTTCGGGAGTATCGGCTCCCGCCTTGACGACGGATTCACCATTTCGGGGAGCGGGCGGTTCGACGATGCGTTCGGCGGCGCGGGCGAGGGCGGGTTCACCCGGTCCTTCACCACGGGCGGAGACGACGTGAACTTCGTGATGGGCGCCGACACGAGTGCGCGGGCCTGGAGCCTTCCGGCCGACTCGACCTTTTGGGCGAACTCCGTCGAGATGGATGCGGTGAACTGGAGTTCGGACGGCCTTGCCGGGTTCTTCACCGACCTCGTGATCGACGCGAATCAGTTCCTCTCGCGTTGGACAAAGTACGAGCCCGGAGACGACTCCGGGCCGGTCGGCTGATTCTCGGCGGCTCGATGGCTCAAGCGGCCGCACACATCGAACGCCCTCCGGATGCGTAGTCCGGAGGGTGCTCTTCATCCGGGGCATCCCGAAATAAGCGGACTCTCCCGCAATCGCTTTCGGCCCCAATCCCAGGAAGAAGCCCTCCGGAACCCGAGGCCTCTACTGCACGACGCGCGCCGCTGATGCCGCCGGAGTTCTGCGTCTCTGCGACGGTCTGAAGCAGGAGCCGGCGCGCATTCAGCTCCAGGCGGGTGAAGCCGCAGCCTGACGGCCCGCCTCACGGCCGTTCACGAGGCAGTCCATCACGGCGCAGGCGCCGATGCGCACCGCTCCGTGGATCCCGCCCGTGAATTCGCCCGCGGCGAAGAGCCCCGGGATCGGAGCGTCCGTCGAGACGTCGAGCACGGCGGTCGTGACGGCCGTGGCGACGCCGCCCATGGTGTGGTGAACCTTGGGCGACATGCGGCTCACATAGTAGGGGCCCGACTCGATCGGCTTCGCCGCACGGTCGAAGCGTCGGCCAAACTTCGGGTCGGTCTTCTTCGCGAGGTCGGTGTTGTACTGCGCGACCGTCGCCTTGAGCGTCTTCACGTCCATTTTGTAGGCGCGCGCAAGCGCCTCGGCGTCGTCGAACTTTTCGACCGTGCCGGCCGCGAGCATCTTCGCGAAGAGTCCGGGGCGGAGCGTCTCGAGGTGCTTCACGCCGTCGTCGTCCGAGAACGCGAGCGCCTCGCCGCCGCGGTTGATGATCCGGAGGATCGCATCCGTGCAGAGCTTGCGGTCGCCGAATTCGTTCACGAACCGTTCGCCCGTGAGGGTCGAGATCCAGAAGCCGAAGAGCGAGCCCGAAATCGAGGCAAAATGCGTCGCAATGCCCATGCCTTTCTCAAGAGGCGAGCAGGAGGGCAGGCACTGGATCCAGTCGGCCTGAATGACATTGGCGCCGATGCGGCTCGCTTCGCGGAGGGCTTCTGCGGTCGCGCCCGGCTGGTTCGTCGTGAGGAAGGCGGCTCCCAGCTTCGGGTCGAGTCGCTCGCGGTACTTGACGTCCGCGCCGAAGCCGCCGCAACAGAGCACCACCGCGCGGCGCGCGCCCACGGTCTTCACCGTGCCCGAGCCGGGCTTTCCGAAGGTGTAGCCCTCGCGGATCCGCACGCCCTTGACGCGGCCGTCCGCATCGCGGAGCACCGCCTCCATGAAGGCGCGGGTGCGCAGCTCCACGCCGAGGGCCTTCAGCTTCTTCACGGCCGGGACGATGATTCCCTGACCCGTCCCCTGGGTCGTGATGAGGCAGCGCTCGGCGGAGTGTCCGCCCTTGCCCGTGAGGTGCGGGTTCCATTCCACGCCCATCGCGCTCTTCGTCCACTCGAAGGCTTCGGCCGCATGCTCGCAGACGAACTTGATGTGCTCCGGGTCGCCGAGACCGAGGCCGATGCGCTCCATGTCGGCTTCGAGCTTCTCGGGCGAATCGTCAATTCCCTGGGCCTTCTGCACGCTCGAGCCCGGCACGGCCATCATGCCGCCCGAGAGCGAGGAGTTGCCGCCGAGGAAGGCCATCTTTTCGAGAACCACGACGTCGGCGCCCGCCTCCTTCGCGGCGAGTGCGGCGGCAAGGCCCGAGAACCCGGAGCCCACCACCACGACGTCGTGCATCTCATCGAACTTCGGCGGAATCGGATCGCTGCAGGCGGCCGAGGCGGTGCCGGCAAAAAGGGCCGGCGCGGCGGCGGCCGCGCCCTGAAGCAGACGGCGGCGCTGAATGTTCTTCATGTCTCTCTCTCCTTTGGAAATGCCCGTCGTGAGGACCGCCCCGGTTGCGGGCGGTGCGTTTCCGGCATTCAAGACGGGCGATGCGAGAGATAGTCTATCCGCCTCCATGGAGCCCGAAGCCGATTGGCGGCGCGGGTCGAAGGGTTTAGAGGACGCAGATCAACCCGACAGCGGCCCTCAAGCGCGCCGGTTAATGCCCGTCAGCCGCCATCGGAGGTTTTCCTTAGGCGCGCGCTCCTGGGGGTGATGCACAATTCACAAACGCTCCTCTGTTGAGGAGCACCGGAGCCCCCTCCCTCATCGGACCTCAGGCCGGCTCCTTCCGCACAGAAGTACGTTCACACCATTACCCCAAGCAGCGTCGGATTCCGCGGGAGTCCGAGCGGAGCTGTCTTCCTCCTTAAAAGTGAACGTGAAGCGCGCGGCGCTTCCCTTGAGACAAACCAAAAACAAGATCGTCATAAGGACTTAAAAATGAAGATCACGTTCGCCAAATCCGCCGCCGCTGTTGCCGCCGGCATCCTGCTCTCCGTCACGCTCGCCGGTTGCGGCGGTGAAGAAAAGAGCGACGTCACGGTCGTCAAGATCGGCGTCGTGGGCGAGTACAACGCCCAGTGGGACACGGTCAACCAGCTCCTCGCGAAGGACAAGATCAAGGTTGAGCTCGTCAAGTACTCCGACTACGCGACGCCCAACCGCGCGCTCTCCGACAAGGAGATCGACCTCAACAGCTTCCAGCACAAGGCCTACCTCGCCAACGACATCAAGCGCAACGGCTACAAGATCGTCTCGATCGGCGACACGCTCATCGCTCCGTTGCGCGTCTTCAACAACAAGACGAAGATCAAGTCGATCGAAGAGATCAAGGACGGTGACAAGATCGCCATTCCGGCCGACCTCACGAACGGCGGCCGCGCCCTGAAGCTCCTCGAGCAGGCGGGTCTCTTCACGGTCAACCCCGACAAGGGCTTCGTTCCCAACAAGACCGACATCACGCACTTCAACAAGAAGGTCCAGATCGTCGAGGCCGAATCCGGCATGCTCGCGAACCTTCTGCCCGACGTGACGGTAGCGGTGATCAACGGCGGCAACGCCTTCACCGCCAAGCTCGATCCGTACAAGGACTCGATCTTCTCGGAGAACGTCGATCCGAAGACGAACCCGTACGTGGGCCAGTTGGTCAACATCATCGTTGCGCGTGAGGCCGACAAGGACAACGCCGTCTACAAGAAGGTGGTCGCCGCCTACCAGACGCAGGAAACCGCGCAGGCGATCAAGGACGCCTACAAGGGCGCCTTCGTTCCGGCCTGGGCCGGCGCCCAGGACTACAAGCTCAAGTAGTCCGGAGGATTGAGCGCGCCGCGATGACCGGGCTCCGCCCGACCCGCCGCCGGCGCGCAACACCCCTCAGAAGAAGCCGCCCGCCGCGTGCTCATCCACAGCCGCCGGGCGGCGTCCTTTTATTCCGGAACCGCTTCATCGGGCCCAAAAACGGCGCCCACGCGGCCGACGCCGGCCGGGCGCCTTGTCCGGGCGTCACCGCATGTCGATTCCGGAAGCAGACCTTCAGCAGAATTCAAAAGATCATGACCACCTCCGACATCGAAGCCCGGATCAAGGCGTACGTTGACGAACGTCTTCCCGACTATCAGGCGGCCGCCCGCGACATCCATGCGCGGCCCGAAACGAGCAACCACGAATACTTCGCCTGCGGGCGGCTCTCCGAGCTTCTCGTGAACGAAGGCTTTCAGGTGGACGTGGACGTCGCGGGACACCCCACGGGGTTCGCGGCGTACTTCAAGTCCGGCAGGCCCGGTCCCGTCGTGTGCTTCCTCGCCGAGTACGACGCCCTTGCGGGCCTCGGCCACGGGTGCGGCCACAACCTCTTCGGCGCGACGAGCTGCCTTGCGGGTGCCGCATTGGCGCAGGTGATCCGCGAGACCGGCGGCGAAGTGCGCGTCTACGGCACGCCCGGCGAAGAGGGCGGCGAGAACGGCAGCGCCAAGGGGAGCTTCGTGCGCGAGGGCTTCTTCAAGGACGTCGACGCCGCGCTCTGCGTGCATCCGGGCGGCGACACCGCGAACCGTCCGACCTCGAAGTCGCTCGGTTGCGCACCGGTCGACATCGAGTTCCATGGCCGCGCCTCGCATGCGGCGTCGGCGCCCGAGAAGGGCGTCAACGCGCTTGACGCCGTGATTCAGGTCTACAACGGCACCAATGCGCTGCGCCAACATCTCCCGGGCGACGTGCGCATCCACGGGATCATCACGCACGGCGGCGACGCGCCCAACATCGTTCCGGAATACGCCGCGGCGAAGTTCTACCTGCGCGCCGCGACGGCGCCCGTCCTCGAAGACGTCTGGAAGAAGGTGGAGCGCATCGTCGAAGGCGCGGGCCTCATGACGGGTGCGAAGGGCACAATGAAGCCTTCGCAGAACCGCGTTGAGAACACGGTCCTCACGCCGAAATTTGACGAAGTCTGGTGCCGCCGCATGGAGGAGCTCGGAGAGCCGGTGAACCGCGAGCCCCGCGAAGCGGCCGGTTCCTCGGACGTTGGCAACGTTTCGCAGGTGATCCCGACCATCCAGCCCCACATCGCCATCACCGACGTTCCGGTGCGCGGTCACAGCGAGGAATTCAAGGCCGCGGCCTGCTCCGCGAAGGGACTCGCCTCGGTCGGCATCGGCGCCAAGGCGCTCGCCCTCACGGCGCTCGACCTCATTCTCGACCCGAAGCTTCTCGCCGCGGTCAAGGCCGACCACGCCGAGCACTTGAATCAGCAGGCCGAAGAGGCCGCCCGGGCGCTCTAAAATCACCGGTTTTCGAAATAACAAAAACCAAATCACCTCCATGATCAAGCTCAACCACATCACGAAGCGCTTCGAATCGGGCGGGAAGACCGTCACGGCGGTGGACGACGTCACGCTCGCCATCGACGAAGGCGAAGTCTTCGGCATCATCGGTTTCTCGGGTGCGGGCAAGTCCACGCTTGTGCGCTGCATCAACCTTCTCGAGCGCCCGACCGCGGGCGAAGTGATCGTCGACGGCACGGACCTCACGAAGCTCGACGAGAAGGCGCTGCGCCGCATCCGCCAGCGGATCGGCATGATCTTCCAACACTTCAACCTGATGCCCTCGCGCACGGTGTTCGAGAACATCGAGATGCCGCTCAAGCTCACGACGATGACGCCGGCGGAGCGCCGCGCCAAGATCGAGTCGCTCCTCGAGCTCGTCGAACTCTCCGACAAGGCCGAAAGCTACCCCTCGCAGCTCTCGGGCGGCCAGAAGCAGCGCGTCGCCATCGCGCGCGCCCTTGCGAACGACCCGAAGGTGCTGCTCTGCGACGAGGCGACGAGCGCGCTTGACCCGAAGACCACCCGTTCGATTCTGAAGCTCCTGCGCGAGGTGAACCAGCGCCTCGGCATCACGATCGTCGTGATCACGCACCAGATGTCTGTCGTGAAGTACATCTGCGACCGTGCGGCCGTGATGGAGAAGGGCAAGGTCGTGGAGGAGGGCTCGATCCTCGAGATCTTCAGCCACCCGAAGATGCCCGTGACGAAGGGCTTCATCGACACGGCGACCAACGTGGACGACCTCTACGAGCTCCTTGAGGAGGCGCGCGCCACCGAGGGCCCGGACCACGGCGAGACCGTGTATCTCCTCACCTACACGGGTGCGTCGGCGGGCAAGCCCCTGATGGTCGAGCTCTATCAGCGCTTCGGCGTCGAGGCGAACATCATCTTCGGCAACGTCGAGCTCCTGAAGGGCACGCCCCTCGGCAAGCTCGCCGTGACGCTCCAGGGCGCGCCCGAGTCCGTCAAGGCGGCGCTTGACTTCATTCGTTCTCAAAACGTCGGCGTGGAGGCCCTCTGATGTTCGACTGGATCTACGTTCTTGCTCCGAACCTGCGCCAGTTGGGCGATGAGCTCCTCAACTGCCTCGGGCAGACCTTCACCATGGTCGCCGTCTCCGGCACCATCTCCTGGGTGCTCGGCATCCTGATCGGCGTGCTGCTCGTCACCACCCGTCCGGGCGGCATTCTCGAGAACCGCCTCGTCTTCACGGTCTTCGACCGCGGCATCGACATCATCCGCTCGATTCCGTTCATCATCCTGATCGTGCTCCTCATTCCGCTCTCGCGCCTCCTCGTCGGCACGGGTTCGGGCGTCACGGGGAGCTTCGTCGCCCTCGTCTTCGGCACGGTGCCCTTCTTCTCGCGCCAGATCGAGTCGGTGCTCTCCGACATCGATCACGGCCTCATCGAGGCGAGCGCTGCGATGGGCTTTTCGCCCCGTCAGATCATCACGGGCGTCTACCTGCGTGAAAGCATCCCCGGCATCACCCGCGTGACGATGATCACGTTCGTGAGCTTCATCGGCATCACCGCGATCGCTGGCGCGATCGGTGCGGGCGGCATCGGCGACTTCGCGATTCGCTACGGCTACCAGATGGGCTACCGCGACATGATCTGGCTCACCGTGATCATCATCCTTGCGATCATCAGCATCTTCCAGTTCTGCGGACAGTGGGTGATCCGCCGCACGACGCACTGACGTTCAGAGGCTTTAACGCCGGATTAAAAAAAGGCGCACGCCGATGTTCAGACATTGGACATCGGGTGCGCCTTTGCCGTATGGAAGACGGTTAACGGGAAGCCGGCTGAGGCAGGAGTGTTTTCAGAGCCGTTATTCGTCGCTAGGACCGAGATCAGGGACTGGTAGTCGGGTTGCCCATAAATGTATGCGATCGGGCCATAAAGTGCTGCGAGCATGCACAAGGGCAGCACGACGAGTAGGAATAGTTTTCGAGTTGGAATCAGAAAGGCGAGGAAGATGCCGCCGAGAAGCGTCTCCCTCGTGTGAACGTCGTCGCCGAGGCAGCGCAGGATCTGTTTGGCCAAAACTGAACAGGCGACGAAATAGATGAGAAAAGCCGCTGCATCCCGCAACGCCGTGAACAACTCCCTTTTCGCAGAACTACTTAAACGTCGGGGGGGGGGTAGAAGCACATTATGATTCTTGTAATATTGTAGAGAAGTCTTCCGTTGCTTATGTCTGCGTTTTCGGCCGCGTGACGGAAAGATCAAAGGAGGTGCTGCAGTATCGAAAGGATGGCCAAGTCGCCGGAGTGATGGTTGAGTAGAAATCAAGAAGTATAGCAACGATGAATCAATCGCAGTTGGCTAATGCGGCGCTCTGTTCGTCATTCTGTACGCCTTCGATGACGTCGAGGAGGGGCTGCGCAGTCCGCCGGTCGGTTTGCGGCAGCTGCGGACAATCAACCTGGTGCTGCGGCCGCAGAGGATCTTTTTCCGGTGCTTCCCATGCAGCATCAGCGCTGAGAAACCGCTTCGACTCCGGAGCGGAGGGCGGTGCGGAAGCCAGTCGATGGGCTTGAGCGCGCCGCTCCCACGGGATGCACGTTGGAGCTGCAGACCGCCCTTAGCATGCGCCCCAAGGAAACGCCCCCGATGCTTGCGGAGAGGGAGTCTCCGTTTTTGAGTAAGTAGAAATACGTGGTTGTTCGTGATGCGCACTGCACGGACTGCCGGTGCGGATCCGCCGAACGGTTCGGGTGTCCGGCGGGCAAAAGAATGGGCGCCGGCCGAAGAT
>NZ_DAVZJY010000084.1:0-9156 GCF_052272535.1 Sutterella sp.
GCGCCCCCTTTTTGTCCAGTGGGCTAATGAGCTTTAGGCAGCGAAATTTCTCCCTACCTTCGCTTATGTCAAAGGGCTTTGCCCCTTCATCCTGTAGGATGCACACAGAAACCGAACGCCGCCCCGTCCGCCGGACGGCGTCTTCAATCGGGCTCCCGCTGCGCCGGGAACCGCCGCCCTCCTGATCCACACTCCGCGCACAGAAAAAGAAGAATCCACCATGACCGAACCCCTGAAGGAAACCGTCGTGCTCGCCAACGGCGTCGAAATGCCGACCATCGGCTTCGGCACCTGGCAGATCCCGATCAACGAGCACTTCCAGAGCACGATCCAGACGGCGATCCAGCTGGGGTACCGCCACTTCGACACGGCGCAGATCTACAACAACGCCGCGCTGATCGGCGACGTGATCCGCGAGTCGGGCATTCCGCGCTCGGAATTCTTCCTCACGAGCAAGATCTGGGCCTCGCACCGCTCGTTTGAATCCGCCGAGGACGCCTACGAGATGATCCGCGAGCAGATGCAGGTGGACTACCTCGACCTGCTCCTCATCCACTGGCCGGCCGCCCAGGGCGAGCCCATGGTCTGGCAGGCGCAGAACGCCGGCACCTGGCGCGCCTTCGAGAAGATCTACAAGGCGGGCGCCGTGCGCGCGATCGGCGTCTCGAACTTCCTCCCGCACCACCTCGTTCCGCTCCTCGCGCGCGCGAAGGTCCGCCCGATGGTGAACCAGCTTGAAATCCACCCGGGCTACCCGCAGCGCGGCGCCGTGCGCTTCTGCATGGACCGCGGCATCCGCGTGCAGGCCTGGAGCCCGCTCGGCCGCGGCACACTCCTCAAGCACCCCGTGCTCGAGCGCATCGCCGCCAACCACGGCGTCTCGCCCGCGCAGGCGGCGCTGCGCTGGTGCATCGAGCTCGGCATCGCCCCGATTCCGAAGGCGACCGACTTTCACCACCAGAAGGAAAACCTCGACGTCTTCGGCTTCTCGCTCACGGACGAAGAGCGCGACGAACTCTCGAGCCTCCCGCAGACGGCCTTCTCGGGGCTCCATCCCGACACCGTGACCTTCTGACGGACGCTCCCGAACGCATCCGCGGCCGCACCTTCTTCTTCGAGAAGGCGCGGCCGTTCTGCATTTGGGCTGCCTCCTTCGGGCGCAAACGAAAACCGGCGGATCTCGCGAGAGAACCACCGGTTCTGTGTTTGTGAGCCGGAAGCGGCTCGCAAGCCCCTCCCGGCAGAGGATGGGTCGTTCCTTCAGATCAGAAGGCCGGAACGACGGCGCCCTTGTACTTCTCCTCGAGGAACTTCTTCACGTCGGGCGTGAGGAGCGCGGCCTTGAGCTTCTGCAGTTCAGGGCGGTTCTCGTCGCCCGCGCGGACCACGACGATGTTGGCGTAGGGCGAATCCTTCGCCTCGATCGCGATGGCGTCCTTCACGGGATTGAGGTTCGCCGAGAGCGCGAAGTTGGAGTTGATGACGGCGACGGCCACGTCGTCGAGCGCGCGCGGCAGCTGCGCGGCCTCAACTTCGACGAAGTCGAGCTTCTTGGGGTTCTCGACGACGTCGCGCTTCGTGGCGAGGATGCCCGCCGCGGGATCGACCTTGATGAGGCCCGCGGACTCGAGGACCTTGAGCGCGCGGCCGCCGTTCGTCGGGTCGTTCGGGATGCCGACCTTGGCGCCTTCGGGCACGTCGCCGATCGCCTTCACGCTCTTCGAGTAGACGCCCATCGGTTCGAGGTGGACGGCGCAGAGGACGGCGAGGTTGAGCTTGTGCTCCTTTGCGAACGTGTCGAGATAGGGCTTGTGCTGGAAGAAGTTCGCGTCGAGCTCCTTGCTGTCGAGCGCGAGGTTGGGCTGCACGTAGTCGTTGAACTCGATCACCTTGACGTTGACGCCTTCCTTCTCCAGGGTGGGCTTGACGAAATTGATGATGTCGGCGTGCGGCACGGGCGAGACGCCGATCGAGAGCGTGACGGCCTTGGGAGCGTCCGCCTTCGGGGCGGGGGCGGTCTTGTCGCCGCAGGCGCAGAGGCCGAAGGCGAGGCCGGCGGAAAGGGCGAGTGCGCCGAAGAGTTTGGTGAACTTCATGATGGGAATCCTTCTTGTGGTGACGGAAAGGGTGGCCGGGAGCCCGGGTGAATGCGCCGCCTGGAATGGATCTTGTGTTCCTCTGACGGCGGCGCGCTAGCGCTTTCCGGAACGCGGGGTTGTTGTGGACGGCCCGTACGCGAGCGGCGTCTTCTTTTAAGCGACTGCAGCCGGTCTGCACGGAGAGAGGATCTCCGCGGGAGGAGCGGTTTTGTCGGGCGCTCCTCAAGCGGCCCCCAAGCGCGTCTCCCCGGTCTGCGGTCTTTTGTGTGCGCCCCCGCGGGGCGCCGTTCGGGGAAGTCTACGCCCGAGGGCGCGAGGGAGGCCGAGTAATACCTCAAGAGTCGGCGCCGGAAGAGCGCCTTCCCGTAGGGCTTTCCGACGTTGCTCCACCGCCCTGCGGCTAGGGCCCCGGAGGCGCCCCGTCCGCCCCTTCAGTCGAACAAATCGCGCGCGAGCTTCATCGGGCAGAAGGCCGGCCCGCACATCGAGCAGAAGTGCGCCTCGCGCGCCCCCGACCCCGAGAGCGTCTCGTCGTGCAGGGCCGCGGCGTGCGCCGGGTCCACGGCGAGCCGGAACTGGTCGTTCCAACGGAACTCAAAGCGCGCCGCGCTCATCGCGAGGTCGCGTAGATTGGCGCCGGGCACCCCGCGGGCGAGGTCCGCCGCGTGGGCGGCGATGCGGAAGGCCGCCATCCCCTCCCTCACGTCGTCGGCGTCGGGAAGCCCCAGGTGCTCCTTCGGGGTGACGTAGCAGAGCATCGCGGTGCCGGCCGCGCCGATCAGCGCGCCGCCGATCGCGGCCGTGACGTGGTCGTATCCCGCCCCCATGTCGGTGACGAGGGGCCCTAGCGTATAGAAGGGCGCCCGGTCGCACCAGTCGTCCTCGAGCTCCTGGTTGCGGCGCACGTCGGGCAGGATGATGTGCCCGGGGCCCTCGATCATCACCTGCACGTCGGCGGCGCCGGCGCGGCGGTTGAGTTCGCCCAGGGTCTTCAGTTCCGCGAGCTGCGCCGCGTCGCACCCGTCGTGGGTGGACCCGGAGCGCAGCCCGTCGCCCAGGGAGAGCGTCACGTCGTACCGGCGCGCAATCTCGAGGATCTCGTCGTAGTGCTCGTAGAGGAAGCTCTCGCGCCCCGAGGCGTGCATCCAGACGGCCATCAGGCCGCCCCCGCGCGAGACGATGCCGGTGAGGCGCGACCGCGTGAGGGCCACGTGGCCCTTCAGAACCCCGGCGTGGATCGTCATGTAGTCCACGCCCTGCTCGGCCTGCTCGACCATCACGTCGCGGAAGAGCTTCCAGGAGAGCTTTTCCGGACGCCCGGCGCGCTCGAGCGCCTCATAGACAGGAACGGTGCCGAGCGGCACGGGCGAGCGGCGCAGCAGCGCCTCGCGGGTCGCAGTGATGTCGCGCCCGGTCGAGAGGTCCATCACGGTGTCCGCGCCGCAGTAGAGCGCCTCGCGGAGCTTGCCGATCTCCTCGCGCCAGTCCTCGCTCGCGACCGAAGTGCCGATGTTGGCGTTCACCTTGGTGGCGAACGCCCGCCCGATCGCCATGGGCTCGGCCTCCGGGTGACGGAAGTTGAGCGGAATCACCGCCTCGCGCGCGGCGACGAGCCGGCGCACGTCCTCCGGCGTCCAGAGAGGGGCGGCCGCGACCCGGGCGTAGAGGGCCTCGGCCTTCGGGTTCCCAAGCGTGCGGAGCTCTTCGACCAACGCGGCGCGCATCAGGTTCTCGCGCTCGGCGACGAAGGACATTTCGGGCGTCACGACCCCGGCGCGGGCAAGGGCGAGCTGCGTGGGCGCGCCGGGTTCGGGCCGCGCGCGGCGGCGCGGCAGCCCTTCGCCCGACCCTTCGCCGAAGGGCCCGGTCACGTCGGCGAGATGAATGTGCGGCTGCGCGCCGCCCCCGAAGCCCGCGGGCGTAGGGTCGAGCGCAACCGAGCGGAAGGGCACGGGTTCGCCGTGGGCGGACGCGCCGTAGACGCGGCGGCCGGGCAGACGCCCGGCGAAGAGGTCAAGCCCGTGGTCGGCGGCGTCCTGAGGGCGCTCCGTGACGACGGGCGGAATGGCGGTGTGTGAGGTGCTCACAGCAGGGTCTCCTCGAAAAGAAGTCGGCTGTGCGCTTGGAATTGTGGAGAGGTCCTCCCCCCGATGCACCTCCACGGGGCGGCCTTCATGGCGGGCCCGAAAGCGTGGGGTGATGAGGGAGGACTGAGGCGCTTCCCGCCGCACGTCTGAACGTGATCCGGTGATGGGAGTCTTTCTCAACCAGAGGGCGGCAAGGCTCCATCAGGGGAGCCCGCCGCCGCAACCGATACCTCCAGCGCACTGTACGGGCGGGATTGTAGCGGCCGGGAACGAGGTCGGGCGCGCAGAAGGCGCGCGGCCGGGGGACGGATGCCGGAGCTTATTGGGCCTGCTTCGCGCGCCACTCGGGCGTCGAGCGGAAGGTCTGCGCCGCGGCGGGGGACGAAGCCTGCGGGCCGGAGGCGGAAGGCGTGCGCCCGGCGCGCGCCTTGAGGCGGCCGATCAGCTCCTTGGCGTACGCCTCGACCGCGCCCACCGTGAGGGCGCGCCCGGTCGGGGCCCGGCCCGAGGCGTCCACGCGCGGGATGCCGTGCTCGAAGGTCTGGAAGCGGATCACGCTCACGAGTCCGTCGCCCGACGGGACGTCGTAGGTGAGGACGAAGGGACAGGCGTAGGGGCCGGTGCCGGCCTTGAGGCGCTTCACCTCGAGTCCGGCCTTCTTGAGCCCGGACTCGACGGCGTCGACGAGCTTGGGACTCTTCACGGCGTCGTTTTCCAAGAGGCAGACCGAATCGTAGGAGACGGGCGCGAAGTCGGCCGACTCGTCCACGGGACCGGCGGGCGCTGCGGCGCAGCCGGCGAGCATGAGGCCGGCGGCGGACGTGATCAGGGCGGCAAGGACCTTCTTCATCATTTTTCTCGAGTTCTTTCGCTTCCGGAAGAGCGCGGGCCCACCCGGCCGGCCTGAAGGCCGGCGGGAGGACCGCGCGGGAGCGGAAACTATAACCCGCAGAGGTCAGCCGAGCGCGGGAGAGATCTTCGCCCAGCCGCGCGACTTCCCTGAGACGCGCTCGACGTCCACGCGCCAGATCGTCACGGCGCGCCCGGCCCGCTCGAAGTAGCTCTCGGACTGCACCTTCCTCTCGTCGCCCACGTAGCGCGCGCAGATGAGGGCGGCTGCGCGCCGCCGCTCGTCTTCGTCGAGGACGAGCGCCGCGCGGCCCGCCACCACGGCGCTCGCGTAGTCGACCGAGTACTCCGCCGCCGCGGTCTCTTCGTGCGCGACGAAGCAGAGCGAAACCTGCGGATTGTCGAGCATGTTGTCGGCCTTGCGGCTCTTCTCGCGGGTCGTGTGAAAGTAGAGGTGCGCGCCGTCCTCGGTGAGGACCGGGCTCACCGGGGCGCCGTAAGGAACGCCCGCAGAGTCCGTCGTGGAGAGCACTGCGTAGTCGGCGGCGCGCACGACGCGCAGCGCGTCGGTGAGCGAGAGCTCGCGGTCCTTGCGGCGCATCGGCCGCTCGCTCGACGCGGGCGCTTCGAGAAAATCTTCTTCTTCGGTCATCCTGGTGTCTCCCGAAAGCACATGTTCCTCAGCCGGCCGCGCCCGGAACCTTCCTCAGGCCGCACAGACGGCATCGAGCCGGCTCAAAGCTGAGAGAATAAAGAAGGCCGCACGAACCTGCACGGCCGCGGACCCGTCGTGCTCGGCGCCGCGCCGCTACAATAGCGTTCACTTCCGGCGCCACGTGCACTTCACCCCGCGCACCCGGCGGCTTCCGGCCGACCGTCCCGTCACCCCGCGGGCGGCGCGCCGAACCTCTGAGGCAACGAATGGACAGCAAAATCACCAAGCCCCTCATCCGCATCATCGACGACGACAGCGCCGTGCGCTCGTCGTGGTCGTTCCTTCTCTCCGGCGAAAACTACGAGTGCGCCGAATACAGCGATGCGGGCACCTTCCTCGCCTCGGCCGACTTCCGTCGTCCGGGCTGCATTCTGCTCGACGTGCGCATGCCGTCGATGTCGGGGCTCGAACTGCAGAACAAGCTCAAGGACATCGGCTGCGATCTGCCGATCGTCTTCGTCTCGGGCCACGGCGACATCGACATGGCCGTGAACGCGGTGAAGAACGGCGCCTTCGACTTCATCGAGAAGCCGCCAAAGGAGTCGCGCCTGATCGACACGATCGAGGCGGCCGTCGCCCGCAACAAGGCGCAGCGCCGCGACCAGGCCGAAGTGGCGGACTTCAAGAGCCGCCTCGAGCAGCTCACGCAGCGCGAGCGCGAAGTGATCCGCATGGTCGCGCAGGGCTACTCCAACAAGGAGGTCGCCGCCGAATTCGGCATCTCCGAGAAGACCGTCCAGGTCCACCGCGGCAGCGCCTACCGCAAGCTCGAGCTGCACAACGCCGCGGAAATCGCGCGCCTGCTTCTGCTTTCGGGCGATCCGCTCTGATCGTCCTCCACAGGCCCGATCCCCTGATGCAGGCCCTTTCTCGACGCATGAACGCCGCCGTTCCCGTTTGACGAGACCGCGGCGTTTTGCGCTTTTTGGGGCCGCTCGGGACGCTCCCGCTCAGGCACTGAATTCCTCTTTCACCATTTCCCTTTCGACTTTTTTGGAGCTTTCATCAATGAAGTCCGACATCGAAATCGCCCAGGAGCACAAGCTCATTCCGATCGACGAGCTCGCCCATTGCGCGGGCCTCACCGACGCCGAATTCGAGCCCTACGGCCGCGACAAGGCGAAGGTCTCGCTTGACCCGGCCCGCACTGAAAAGGGCCGTCTCATCCTCGTCACCGCCACCTCCGGCATGCCCGCGGGCTCCGGGAAGACCACGACCTCGATCGCGCTCGCCCAGGGCCTGAAGCGCCTCGGGAAGTCCGCGGCCCTTGCGCTGCGCGAACCCTCCCTTGGCCCGGTCTTCGGCATGAAGGGCGGCGCCGCGGGCGGCGGCTACAGCCAGGTGCTTCCGATGGAGGCGATCAATCTGCACTTCACGGGCGACCTCCATGCCATCACGGCCGCGAACAACCTCCTCGCGGCGCTCCTCGACAACGCCCGCCATCAGGGTCAGGTGGTCCTGAAGGAGATCTACTGGCGGCGCGTCCTCGACGTGAACGACCGCATGCTGCGCAACGTCATCACGGGCCTCGGCGGCCCCGCGAACGGCATTCCGACCGAAACGGGCTTCGACATCACCGCGGCGAGCGAACTGATGGCGGTGCTCTGCCTCGCAAACGACATGGAGGACCTGCGCGCCCGCATCGACCGCATCGTCCTCGGGCTCCGTCCCGACGGCACGGCCTACACCTGCGGTGAACTCGGCGCCACCGGCGCGCTCCTCGCGCTCCTTCTCGAGGCCTTCAAGCCGAACCTCGTGCAGTCCCTCGAAGGCAACGTCGCCTTCGTGCACGGCGGGCCCTTCGCCAACATCGCCCACGGCTGCAACTCGGTCGCGGCCACCCGCGCGGCGCTCAAGCTCGCCGACTACGCCGTCACGGAAGCGGGCTTCGGCTCCGACCTCGGCGCCGAGAAGTTCTTCAACATCAAGTGCCGTGCGGCGGGCCTCGCCCCAGCGGCGGTGGTGATCGTCACGTCGACGCGCGCCCTCAAGTGGCACGGCGGTGTGCCGCTTCCCGAAATCGGCGCCCCGAACGTCGAGGCGGTCGTGAAGGGCCTCGTCAACCTCGACGCCCACATCGCGAACCTCAAGCACTTCGGGCCGAACATCGTGGTCTCCCTCAACCACTTCCACACGGACACCGACGAGGAGATCGAAGTGATCCGCACGCGCTGCGCTGCGCTCGGCGTGCGCTTCGCGGTCTGCGACGGCTTCGCCAAGGGCGGCGAAGGCGCGCTTGAGCTCGCCCAAGCGGTGGTCGACGCCGCGAGCGCCCCCAAGCCCCTCGTCAACACCTACGCCGAAGACGCCCCGATCGTCGAGAAGCTCGAGGCGATCGTCACGCAGTGCTACGGCGGTGCGGGCGTGAAGCTCGCCCCGGCGGCGGTGAAGGACCTCAAGCGCATCGAGGAGCTCGGCTTCGGCACGCTCCCCGTCTGCGTCGCGAAGACCCCGTTCTCGCTCACGGCCGACCCGAAGGCCCTCGGCGCCCCGAAGGGCTTCACGCTCCCCGTCGAGCGCTTCATCCTCAACGCCGGCTCCGGGTTCGTGGTCGCCATGTCCGGTTCGATCATGCGCATGCCGGGTCTTCCGAAGAAGCCCGCCGCGATGGGGATCGACGTCAAGGACGGCCGCATCACGGGTCTTGCCTAACCCTTCCGGACGCCGCCGCGTTCCGCGCCGCCCCAAGCGACGCGGGGCGCGACGCTCTTGAGCGCATCGAAGGGCTCCTTCCACGCTGGGACGGAGCCCTTCGTCGTTTTTCGAGGGGCGCCTCAGTCGCCGATCTGCGGGCGCCCCGGGAAGAGGCGGTCCAGCGCCCGCGCCCAGTAGCGCGAACTGCGCACGAACTTCACGTGCGGGGAGATGAGGTTGCGCGTCGGATCAAAGCTCGCGTTGGCGATCTTCTCGCCGTCCAAATAGAAGTCGAAGGCGGCCGGGTACTGCTTCACGACCGCCGGCACGTAGTACTGCTCCACCCCCCAACGGTAGACGAGCGTCTGCCGGCAGGCGGCGGGCTTCGCGCCGGCCGGAAGGTCCATCACCTCGAAGCGCTTCGCGCGCAGAAGCCTCTTGAGGAGCGCGTGGAGCTGCGGGTCGCGCTGGTTCGGACCCAAAAGGCAGAGCTTGTCGTCGGGCGTGGTCCAGGAGCCGTTCACGTGCACGACGCTGCAGCCCGCGAGGAGCGCCGCGACGCAGAATCCCGCCGCAAGGAGGGCGGCTCTTTGGGAGACGGGCGGAGCGGACCGGCAGAGCGCCGTGAGGAGCGTCATCGAGGAGCCTCTCGAAGAGAAACAGGCATGCGCCGCGCGGCCGGATGGGCCGCCGGCGGGCGTGGAGGATTCAACGCTTCATTATCGCCCCGGGCGGCGGCGCGAAAAAAAACGGCGGTCCGGCAAAGGAGGAA
>NZ_DAVZJY010000085.1:0-9110 GCF_052272535.1 Sutterella sp.
CTCGGGGGGTGGACCCCGCCGCAGCGGGTGCGGCGGGGAGGGAAATGGAAGGAAAAAGAGGCAGATTCGGGCGGAGCCCGGGGCGATCAGCCGCCCGGAGGTGCTTCGCCCGCGGCGACGCGCGCGACCGCTTCCGGGAGCGGCAGCCCCGCGGCCTCCCAGGCCTTGACGGCGGCGACCTCGGCCGGAAGGGTCGAATAGGCGACCCGCGAGTACGGGTCGAGGATGAGACGCCCGACCGCAGCCGGGTCGTCGCCCACCTTCACGACCATCTCGCTCCAGGCGCCCGCGACCGTGGTGAGGGAGGCGATGGCGTCCTTGAGCCACGCGTCGCCCGTCATGCGGCCGTCGCGCGCGAGCGCGTCGAGGCCGTCGGCGTCCTGGCGCAGAAAGATCCGGGTGTCGGCGCAGCGCCAGGCGGCCTGCGCGGTGTCGGAGAGAAAGAAGTCCGCGATCGACTGCGTCGCCGTGACGAAGGCGCCGTTCAGCTTTCTCGCGCGGCGGTAGCCCGTCTCGATGAAGCGCCCCGAGGTGCCTTCGCCCATCAGGTCCCATGCTTCGTCGATGCACACGAGCTTCGCCTCCTCCTGGGGGGCGGCGCGCATCGCGCGCTCGATCGTGAGCATCAGGGTCATCAGCACCGCCGAGCGCAGCCGCCGGTGGGCCGAGAGCCCGTCGAGCTCGAGCACCGTGAAGCGGTTCGTGAAGTCCACGGGGGCGCCAGAACCGTCGAACCACCGGCCGAAGGGCCCGCCCGAGACGTAGGGCATGAGCATCGCGGCCATCTCGAGCGCCGCGCGCTCTTCGCGTCCGTTGGGGAGCCGGTAGGCGAGAAGCGCCGCGTGCAGATCGTCCATCGTCGCGTGCGCGCCCTTCGAGCTTCCGGTGCTCCGGGCGCGCCCGGCGGCCGCGGCCGTGAGGATGCACTGCGCGAGGACCGACTCGGCGTAATCGGGGAGACCTTTCGGCGTCATGAGCTCCACCACCACCTTCACCACCATCTCGAGGAGTTCGCGGTCGGGGGCGGCGTCGCCCTCGTCCCCGTTCTCGGCAGGCGCGAGGAATTGGAAGGGATTCAAATCCCAGTGCGCCGACTCGTCGAAGACGAAGAAGGCGCCGCCCAAGAGCGCACAGAGCTTCTGGTAGGAGAAGCCCGCGTCGATGACCCAGACGCGCCCGCCCGTCATGAGGGTGGAGGCCGCGAGCTCGTTCATGACGACGGATTTCCCTGAGCCGGGCTTTCCGACGACGGTCGCCGAATAGGAGCCGTGCGCGTTCGCAAAGGGGTCGATCATCATGATCTGGCCCTTGCGGCCCGTGAGCATCAGGAGCGGAGTGCGCTTCCTCGCCCCCGGGCGCGGGCCCGTGCCGCGGTACTCGGCCATCACGGGCATGCCGCAGACGCCGGTCGCGGCGGTGCGGCGCGGAAAGCGCCGCAGGCGCTTCAAGTCGTCGGCCAACCGCGGACCCGCCCCGCAGGGGAGGACGGACGTGAGGGCCACGGCATGAAGACACGTGTTGGGCTGGAGGTCCGCGTTCACCTTGCGCGCGAGCGCCTGCGCGGCCTGGAGCGCGTCGGTCTCGAGCCCCTTGGGCGCAAAGAGCACCATCTGGTGGAGCACGCGCGCGACGCCGCCCGCGGTCTCAAAGCTCCGCTGGGCGATCGAAAACTCCCTGTGGGCCTCGTGGTAGTGCGTCACGAGCGCTGCGACCGGGGTTGTCATCATCTGCCGCGTGCGCAGCACCATCGCGTTCACGCGGGCCTTTTCGGCGGCGGAGTCGGGCACCTCGATGATGCTCGAGAAGAGGAAGGGACACGGAATCTGCGCGCCGGCGCGCCCGGGCTCGCCGATCAGAAGCGACGTGAGCGCGAGGTTGATCTTCGGCGGATAGTTTTCAAGCGACAACCCCATCACGGTGACGTCCGCATCTTCTCCGCCGCCCCCGTGAAAGCGCATGCCGTACTTGCCCACCTCGACCTCGGTGTCGCGGTCGAGGAGCTGCCAGCGCAGCTCCTCCAAGGGCGACGTGGTCTTGGGCGCGAGCGTCCGGGCGCGCAGCTTCTGCGGGTTGAGGAGTTCGCGCAGCGTCGCCGTGAAGTCGCTCGAAGTCCAGAGGCCTCCGAAGAGATGCGCCTGCGCGAGCACGGCCTCCATCGCCCGCGCGGCGGTCTCGGCCGTGCGGAGCGCTTCGTCGCCCCACGGGTCGTCGGTCTTGACGACGACCGAGAGCCAGGCGCGGAAGTGCCTCACCTCGACGGGCGCCGTCGGGAGGATCTGCCTGCGCGAGGCCCTGAGCATCAGCGCCGCCCGGTTCTCCACCGATCGGCGGGCGATTTCGGCCGCATCCGGGGCGAGGTGCTCGAGACCGGGCGCGTGCGAGGTCTTCCAGAGCTCGAGGAGCCCTTCGATGGCCGACGATGCGTAGAGCGTCATCGAAATCACCGAGCCCACGGGGAGCGTGACGGAAAGCATGAGCGACATCAAGGTCTTCTGCATGTCGTCGGTGACGCCCGTCTGCGGGGCGGCCTCGATCACGAACCCGAGGCCGTCCATGCGCTTGGGGTCGGTTGTGGAGAGCACGACGAAGCGGTCCTCGATGAAGCCGTCGTAGGGGAGGTGTGCGCCGAAGGGATCGAGCTCGACGGGGTCGCCGTCAAGTCCCGTGGCGGACATCCCCGGCCCCGTGCGCAGACGCGGCGCACGGTTGCCGCCGAGCCCGAAGAGCGCGGCGAGCGAAGCGGAGTCAAAGCGCATCACTTCGCTCCGGCGGCGGGAAGCACGGTGCGGATCTTCGCTTCATATTCCGAGCGCAGGCGCCGCAGGTCTTCGGCCGAGGTGAAGCCCGTGAGAGGGGCCTGCGGCGTTGGCTTCGCCTGAGGCGGCTGCGGCGCGGCGGAGGCTTTTGGCGCCCCACCGACGGGCCCGAAGGAGAGCTGCGTCACGGCGGACGCGTCCGCCGCCGGGCGGCGGGCGGTGAGCCAATGCGCACGGCGGATTTCGAGGTAGAGGAAGTGCCCTTCGTGAAGGTCCCCTTCGTCATCCGTCCAGGGCGCGAGGAGCACGCGTCGGATTTCCTCAGGCAGACGCACGGGCTTGGCGTAGTCCGCGGTCGCGGCGGTTCTCGGGTCGAAGACCACGGCTTCGGGGCCCGAGGTTCGGGCGGCGGTGATCGGCGCGGCCGGGGTTTCGCCGGCGGCGCCTTGAGGGGCTCGAGCGCCTTGCGGCACGCCGGCGGCGGACGTGGTCGTAGGCTCCGCCCCGGCGGCCGGAGCGGCTCCGACGGATTTGGGACCTTTGGTCACGTTGGCGCGGACCGCTTCGGAGACGGCATTCGTCGTGCCCGCGCCGCTCGCGACCGGGGTGTCCGCAGGGACGGGCGCAGGGGTTGGAGCGGATTCCGGCAGAGAAGCACCGGGTTGAGGCGCTTCGAGCACGGGGGCGGCGAAGTCGACCGGGTGGACCTGGTGCGGGAGGGCGTCCGACTTCGTGAGCTCATAGACCGTGGAGAGGCTGCGGCAGGGCACGCCCTGGGCGGCCGGGCACGAGAAGTCGTTCTTCGCGTCGAGCCCGAGCATCGCGCCGCAGCCCGTGAGGGAGGAGGTCGACATGACGGCGGCGGCAAGCATGAGGAAGCGCTTGGCGGACTCCATGCGTAGCGTGGCGGGCGTGAGCGGCGCGTCGATCTTTGCGGCGGGAGGCGGCAGCGACCTCAGGCGGTTCGCCATCCCCTTCGTGCGCAGCAGCAGTTTGGGCACCTTGGCGGCGAGATAGGCTCGCGGGCGCCGGCAGTGGGAGTCGGCGGTCGCGACGGGGCTCCCCGCGCCGTTGGCGTTGTGGAGCGCCGAGCAGGCGCCGAGCTCCGCGCCCACGGGATAGAGAATCGGCTCGGCCGGGTGCGGCGTCGTCTGGTGGCGCTCGACGTCCGCGGGGTGCGGTCCCGCGAGGGCGAGCGCGATGAAGGGGGCGTCGTTTTCGAGGTCGCGCCCTCTGAGGGTTTCGGCGGTCTCGAGCTGGTGCGTGATCGTGGGGTGCCTGCGGAAGAGCGTGCGCAGCTCGCGCAGGAGCTTGAGCTTGACGGTGCCTCCGGAGATGGGCTTCAGAGTCTTCGTCAGCGTGAGGACGTGGAGGATCTCCTCAATCGGGAGCGGGCCGTCGACGAGAACGACGGCGAACTCGTAGCGGCTCCTCGGTTCGCGGCCGCGCAGGAAGAGCATTGCGCGCAGGGGCGACTTCACGCCGCGGCGCGTCTTGAAGAACTCGATGTTGGCCGGATCGACGGCCTTGCCCGAAGGTTCGCTCACCGCCTCCTTGAGGAGCACGTGCAGCCGCCGCCAGTCTTCGCCGGGCGCGGCCGGATCGGCCGACGACCCCGCGGGGCAGAGCGCGTCGATAGGGTAGCCGAAGTGGCCGAGCACATGGAGAAAGGCGCTGAGCTTGCGGCACTGCGAGAAGACGGCCAGTTGGTTCTTCGAGTACTTCGTGTGGTGGCGGCTGAGGGCGAAGACGGCTGCGGTGAGGGGCTTGACGCGCTTGGTCGCGGTCAGATTCGTGGACTGCACGGGTTCTCCTTGAAGTGAGGGTGTGGTTGAGGGGGATGGAAGGGTGATGCGGCGGGGCGCTCCGGCGGAACTAGACGTTCTTCAAGTGGACGCCCTGGGAAAAGACGATTTCGAGCGGGAGACCGTTCGTGACCTCGATGCACGGATAGATGCGCTCGGAGAGATTGATGTAGTACTGAACCAGACGATCGGCGGCGTTGGCGAACCCCTGACCGAAGCCCGCGCGGGCCGCGTCGGAGTAGGTGGCCGTGGTGACGCCCGTCAGGGTGCTCGTGGTGGTCTGCTGCGAGCTGAGGGCGATCGACTTTCCAAGCCCCGAGATCACGGCGGTCGAGAGGGCGGCGGAGATCGCGGCGCCCGAGCGGCTCACGAGCTGACCGCGCACGCCCACCCGGCCGTCGGGGCCCACGGCGTAGCCCGAGACCGGAATGTCGAGGACCTCGTCGGCGGGACCGACGCAGGAGAGGCGGTCAAGGCGCACGTGCACGCGCTCCGACGAGAGGTCCGCGGTGGCGGCGCCCGTCAGGTGGCAGGACTTCGTGCCGGCCCGGCGCAGGCCGGGGAGGGTCGTCACGTCGAGAAACATCAGAACCGGCATGGGCGTCCCGAGTCCGGCGCCGGAAGCAAGGGCGGTGACGCCCGTGAGGAGCGTCGCCTTCGCGAAGGATCCGGCCGGGAGGTAGGCGTCGATGCGGGTGCCGGCCGCCCGGTTGAGGGCGATCGGCGTGTCGGACTGATAGAAGGCGTGGGGGGCTTGGGGCTTCTTGGCGGGCGTTCGGGCGTCCTTCGGGGGCTCGAGCGTCACGAGGGCGAGCGTGCCCTGCGGCGTCGGGGTGGAGAATCCGGAGGCGGCGCCCGTGGAGCCGATGCCGCCCGCGGCGGCGATGCGCCGGTCGAGGTCGTTCGGGTCGTAGACGCCTTCGGGCGTGAGGGAGGAGGACCCGGCGGCGCGGTTTTCCTTGAGCGCCTCTTCGCGCGCCTTCTCGCGGGCTTCGGTCGTCGTGCGGTAGGCTTCGAGGTCGCGCGAGCTCTTCACGAGCTCCTGAATGCTCACGCCCTGTTCGGCGAGCGTGCGGGCGATCTGCTTGATCGCTTCGTCGCTCGTCGCGGAATTCTGCGCCGAGCGCCGTTCAAGTCGCGCGATCCGCTCGGTGAGCTCGTCGATCGCGAGCTCGGACTTCAGCACGAAGCGGTCGCGCTGCACGCGGTCCGCGCCGAGCGAGAGCATCGTGTCGTGGGTGTCGCGCCCCGCCGGGGGCTTGGGCGCCGGGGCGAGCAGAAGCGCCGCGCCGATGAGCACCACCACCGCGAGAACGACGCCCGCTGCGGCGAGCTGCTGCGTGCGCCGCCGCGCCTGGTTGTCTTCCGTTTCTCCCCGGACGTAGATCTTCCAGAGGTTCTGCAGGAAATGGTCACTCACCTTCGGCCTCCACGAGAATCACCGACCCGGCTTCCTTGAAGCCGAGCCGCAGCCGATCGAAGCTCACGGCGAGCACCGTGGGGCCGGCGAGCGCCTCTTCGTTGAGGAGCACCGTTCCGAGGCGCGGGTTCCTGAAGCCGATCACCGTTGCGCGGAGCGCGAGCGACGACCAGCACGAGGTGACGACGGGGTTGAGGGAGGAAAGCCGCTCCATCGCACGCAGGACCGAGACGCTCGGCCGCGGGCAGGCGCCGCGGCGGAGGATGTCGGCCGACTCGCGCTCTTCGGCCGCCGCGCGCACGAGGCGCTTCACGGCCGCTTCGTAGTCCGAGACGGGCATCGGTGCGAGGGTGCGCGTCGAGCGCATGTCGCTGCCCGGCTGGGCATTCGCGGTCGCGCGGCGGGTGAGCGTGATGCTCTGCGGGTCGCCTTCGGCGACGGCCGTAAGCATCACGTCCACCGTGAGGCCGCTTTCCGTCGTGATGTAGAGCGGAATCTCGGCCTCCTGGATGGGCTGCACGAAGAGCTGCCCCGTAGAGCTCTCGGTCTTCACCGAGAGAAGCGCCTGGTCGTAGACCGCGGACTGAATGCGGTCGCCGAGGATGCTGATGCGGCTCGTCTTTCCGAGGCCCACGGTGTAGGCGAGCGGCCGCGCTTCTTCGGCGCGGTGGAAGACCGCCCCGCCCGGCAGGCCGGACGCGGGGCCGAAAGCCTCGGCTGCATCGGCGTAGCGCGCGGCGAAGGGCGTCAGGAGGGCGATCAGGATCGACGTGAAGACGATCGCCGCGGGAGCGGAGGGCTTGTGCAACTTCTTCATCTTTAAGGAAAACTATTGGTGAGGGCGGGTCGCTCCGGGTGCAGAACCGCGGGGGGAAGCGGAGGGCTTCGCGAAGTCCTCCGGGTCCCTGTTCGGAAAAAGGGCTGGTGCGGGCGGGCCGCTGCGTCAGAAGGCCGTGGCAGCCTCGGCAGGCGGAAGTTCGCGCAGTGCGAGGAGGTAGAGCCGGCCTGCGGTGTAGCGCCAGGCGAGTTCGTAGACGACCGATCCGACGCTCGTCGTCGTCGACCCGATGAAGGTGCGCCGCTCGCCCTCGACGAGGACCTTGAGGGTCTGCAGGTCGCTGCGGATCCGGGTCGGATAGAAGGCCTGCCCCGCCTGGTCGGCGCGCAGGGAGTCCATCTCCTTCAGGAGGCGCTTCTGCATCTCGGCGAAGACCTCGGGTGCGACGCGCTCGAGAAAGCGCTCGGCCTGGCCCTTCATGCTTGCCGGCGAAATCGTGGCGATGAGCGAGAGCATGCTGATCGACCATTGCTCCAAGTACTCCGGGTCCGGCGTATTGGACGTGATCCGCCAACCGCTTGGGGAGCCGTTCGACGCCGCCGTCGGCGGGAGGATTACGGTCACCGTCTCGGGTTGAATGCACATGGCGCCCGCCATGATGACGTTCGCGCAGAGGCTCAGAGCCAGAATGCGGAGGATGTAGGCGCGCAGCCCGAGCCGGGCGGCGGCGGTTTCATTGGACATGGCGTCGGACTCTCCAAAGGGGGGGGGCGATGTTCAGAACTTAGGGGATTGCGGGTTTGGTCCGCATTCCATGGATCTTGAGCTGCCCGCAGCAGGATACGGACTCTCGCTGCGGGCGGGTGACTCACGATGTGAGATGACGACGGAATGAGGGCGGCGAGGAATGGAGTCGAACCGCGTTCAGATGCCAGTAGGCCAAATGAAGCGCATAGCTCCGCGCCTTCGTCTGCGTGAACCTCGCCCAGAGGGCGGAGAGCGCGCATCCAATGGCGCCGCCAATCAACGGGTGATTCACGATTCCGCCGAAGACCAGAAAGGTCGTGACGAGAATCACGGTTTCGGCATCCCAAAGAAGGAATCGAGGCTGAATCTCAAGACTCTTCGGGACCTGCACGCTTTCCGGACTCACTCAGATGGTCCCGGTGAAGATCGAGTTGATGATCGACGGAACCGTGGCGAGCGCGAGCGCAGCACCGAGGCACACGACGCACGAAACGATGGAGCCACGTAGAAGACCAGCTGCTAAGCCAATTAAGAGAAAAAGGAGCGAGATGCTTTTGCCGAGGCTTCCCTGCGTCCAGTCCTGGAGGCGCTTCCAGATGCCGTCGAAGTCGTTGGTGACCTGATCGGCCGCGAAGCACTCGCCGCTCGCGAGGAAGTACACCGCGGCGATGAGGAGGAGGAAGCCGAGGACGCGCATCGCGGACTGCGCCTTTTCGCTCTGCTCGATCTCACGGAGAGAGGGAAGGGTGAAGGTAGTGTTCATTTTCCTTTGAGCCTTCTTTTGGGTTGATGAAATGGTTGATGGTGAATGGTGAACTGCCCTTCCCATTTGCTGGGTTGAAGCGTCACTGCGTTATTCAATGCAGTCCGCCTTCGGATACCCGGGATGAAGGCGGTTGACATTGAAGTCCTGAGCTGCAGTGCTGCGAACGGAGGTTCGCGGCCTGCAGCCTCTGGACGGGCTGAATCCTACCTGGACCGGGCGTAGTCTGCAAGTTCGCAGCAGAATCAATAATTTGGGTAGGGCTACCCCTTGACGAAGCCCATGACGGCGGGGAAGTCCAAGGGTTCGCCGTACCCAAAAAGTTCACTTTTTCAATGCGAGCTCGAGAATGTTGGAGTCCTTGAAATTGAGGAAACTCATATTCTGAAAAACGCTGCAGCTGCGGGATTATCAAGCCGTCGAATTGATTCGGAAAAGGATGAACGTGTGCATACGCAATGATGCCGCGCGCACCTCAGAGAGACGGATAAACATTGCAATTTCAACGGCTTATGTACTGCGCAAGGGGTGCGCAAGGGGTGCGCAGAGCTTTGGGAGGTGCCCGCGGTGCGCGTTCACGGAGCGGATGGAGAACTGCGGAGTGGGGATGAAAACTGCGCCCGGAAAAATCCTCGAATCCGGCTTACTGGGACTTTCCCTAGGATAACCACAAAATTATGAATGAATGTATGTCTGCAGCAACATTGTGGGGATGCTTCCGACAACACGCTACGGGCTTCAGGGCTGATGCGTAGCAGGCTCTAATTGCTTGTTGTGCGCCCGCCATAATTCTTTGTTTTTTACTAGGAAAAGCTTGCTCTATATCTTGATATGTGCTAAA